>CAITMP010000837.1 GCA_903893525.1 uncultured Acidobacteriia bacterium
CGAACTATCCACGGACGGAATGGCAACAGTTGGTTAGCTTGGAGCCGCTGGATCCGGTGGAAATCTTGACCCGGTTGCGCGGGGCGTTGGATGCAGCGGAAGGGTTTGTGGCAGGGATGCCGACAGATTTGGCTGGGTTGTTGTTTTTGAAGGGTGGACGGGTGGTGGAGCCTGATCCTGAGCGGTTGGGGGAGTATGAAACCCATGCGGGGCGGCGGCGGGGGCATTGGCCGTCCAGCGGGGAGATTTCGGCGGCCATGTGGGAGAGGTTGGGGGTGGTGTAGGAGGTGGGACCGAAAAGTGCGGTTATGGCAGGCTGAAAGCCTGCCGCAGCCAAGAATGGCTGCCCTACTGATCGGGTTAGGCGGTTTGTACCTCCACTCCGGTGGTTTGTGCCAGTTCGGCGTAGCGGCAGAGAGCGTTGGCCAGTTTCATTTGGAGGGGCGATTTGCACTCGGGCTGCAGGAGCAGAGGGCTTCCGACGAGGATGACAATGCCCTTGGCTCGGGATGTGGCCACGTTCAAGCGGTTGAGGTTGTAGAGAAAGTCCATGCCGCGGGGCGCGTCTTCGGAGGAAGAAGCCGTCAGGGAGTAAATGACTACTGGTGCCTGCTGGCCTTGGAAACGGTCGACGGTGCCGACAGGCACGGAGTTCAACACTGCCGCCAGTGCGTTGACTTGGGCGTTGTACGGGGCGACGACCAGAATGTCGGATGGGCGCAGGAGCGTGCGGACACCCTTGTCGTCCACCCAGTGGACGGTGCCCGAGAGAAGTTCCTGAACCAGGCTTGCAACACGGGCGACTTCCTCAGGGGCGGAGGTTTGGTTGCCGTGGTGTTGGACCGGGATGAACCAGAGACCGGCGTTGCCGAGCCACGGATGGCCATCCAAGCGCTGTCGTGCCAATCCTGGGCGCGACTGGAGGCGGTTTTCGTAGAAAACTTCCGAGGTGAAGGCGCAAATGGACGGGTGGAGCCGCCAAGTGTGTTCGAGGAACAGACCCTGGTGGGGCTGGATAGTGGGGTGGCCGTCGAGAAGGTGTTCGAGGGCGGAAACTCCAGCACCGTCGGGATGACTGGCTCGGGTGGGTTGTTCGAGTTGTTGCGGGTCGCCAAGGAGGACGATGGACTTGGCCGCAGAGGAGACGGCCAGAACGTTGGCGAGTGCCATTTGGCCGGCTTCGTCGACGACGAGGATATCGACGGAATCGATAAAGGCCTCCGACGCCCAGAGCCAGGCGGTTGCACCAACCACGTTGACGCCTTCATCGAGGGCTGCACGAACCTTCTTGTTATCGGGGAGGCACTCTATCCGGGCAGGGAGCGGGTCGGGCATGACCCGGACCTTCTGCATGCACCGCAAGCCGGTGAAAGCGAACTTGTCTGCAACTTCCAAAACAGTGGTCAAGAGATTCAGGATCACCTTGTGGCTGTTGGCGGTAACACCAACCTTCTTGCCGTGCCGGACAGCCTCAATGATCATTTGGGCTCCGGCGTAAGTCTTTCCTGCTCCCGGAGGGCCTTGGATTGGAAGTATCGTGTGGTCCAAGCAGGTCACAAGGCGAACGGCGGAATCGGTGGGCGATTCACCGGCCCTTCGGAGTTGTTGTCCGGCTGGCAACCGGGGCGGTATGCGGAGCAGGAGGTCGCGGGCTGCGCGGTAGGGCCCGGGGGCGTTGATGCCTTGCCCTGCCATCTGTTCGGCTAACCAAGACCCGAGGCGGAAGAGGGAATCGGCCAAGGTGGAGACGGCAGGGCCTTTCGGGTCAACGAAGATGGAACGCGGGTGTAGATCGAGTGACTTGCGGGTCTTCTTAATCTCGATCCACCCTTGGATCGGATCGAAGGCTCGGATCTCTCCGAATTCCGTTTCACCCGTGAAGACCTTGCGATCGTCACGCGGACTAAACTCCTGGGCGGGAAAAGAGTAGCGATCAACGGGCAGGTTTCTGCCGTCGGGGATTCTACCGAAGTGGCTGAGTCCCGACAGGCCGGCCTTGTCGTTCAGCAGGTCCTCTTCGGTCATCTCGGCAAGGCGGTAGAAGTCCCAGAATTCCACACTGCTTTCACGCCGGTGCCATTCCAGTAGACTCGCGAGCAGCCAGAGAGCGGCTTGCACCGGGGAGCGAAGTTGGGCGTCGGCGGGAATACCGGACTTAAGCTTTTCGGACAACTTGGCAGCTTGCTCCTGGCGTTCGGCAAGTTTCTCGCTCGGGGCATCAGAGACAGATGGAGGCCGAAGCACGTCGGTACCGGCTGCGAGCAGTGTGTGCCGTTCGCGTTCGAGCCAGTCGCGGAGGGACTTGGTGGACAGGCAGTCGTCGGCGTTGTAAGCCCGTACGTCCTCGTGGCAGGAGTCGGTCCCTGCGAGGGGTTGGGACAGTTCGAGGGTGCGCTGGAGGATGCGGAGGGCGGGACGCGCTGATTCCAGTGGAAGGATGCGAACGAAGCCGTGGAATGGTTCCAAGGCTTTCAGGGAATATTCCTCGACGCTGGCACGGACCGACCGCTTGGTTGCTGTGTGGAGATCCACAAGCCATTTGCCCCGAAGGAAGCGGTCCACCTCGTCCTGCCGGGTGGCATAGCGTACCTTGAGCCGCTTGAGCGCGGAAGGCTC
>CAITMP010000838.1 GCA_903893525.1 uncultured Acidobacteriia bacterium
CGCAGGACCTGCCGAACATTGTTGGAGCGGAGGCCGTCGGACATGCGGAAGCGCCGTACGACCCCGTGCTCGATCTGAAGCAGCCCTTGGCCCGAACTGCCGAACCATTGGGTGCCGAGCGAATCCACATAGAGATTGCGTGGGCGGAAGTCGCCAGCGGCTGTTGGGGGGTGGTAGCTATTGGCGCGATCGCCAGCCAAAGTATGAAGACCACCGGCAGGGGTCCCGATCCAGATCTTCCCGCCGGGATCTTGGTATACGGAAACCACGTCGTCCCCGTCCAGGCCATTGGCGCGAGTAATCGTTTTCACGGCCGTCGCCGAAAGGCGGAGCAGCCCGTTCTGCGTACCAACCCAGATGTTCCCCTCCTTGTCTTCGAACACGCACCAAACGGTATCGTGCGGCAGCGGATCGGGAGCCCGGAAACGCCGCTCGCCGGACTTTCCCATTCGGAACAATCCCTGCCCAGTGGTGCCAAGCCAGATGTTGCCCTCCGAATCAAACAGGGGTGTCCGGGCCGGCGCTTTCCAGTGGACTCCAGCCGGATACGGCTTCTCGGCGGGAAAACTGATCAGGCCGGACTGGGTGGCGAGCCATAGGCTGCCGTCGGGTCCGGCAGCAACGCCGCTGAGATCGGAGGTCCGGCTCCCGAGGCGGGCCAGATGATCCGGTGTCGCAACGAAGAGCCCCAGGCTGGTGGCCACAACGACCCTGCCGTTGGCCTCCTCGGCAATTCCACGCCCGGACAGAATCGGGATATCGCCCTTTCCGTCCAAGCGCTGGATCTTGCCTTTTTCCAAGACAAAGAATCCTCGGTCCGTGCCAATCCAGAGGCGGCCAGAACGGTCTTCGCGCAGTGCGCGCACAAATCCGTTCGTCAGTCCCTGGTCCGGGCCGAACGTCGAAAAGCTCCGTCCGTTCATCCGGACGACGCCGCCACCTTCCGTCCCAACCCACATTCCGCCATCGCGCGCCGGGTAAAGGGCCAGAATGCTGTCGTCCAACAAAGCGGGCGTGTTTGAGCGGTCGAAGTTGGTGAAACGGACGCCGTCGAAACGCACGAGTCCCCCGGAGGTACCGATCCAGAGATAGCCATCGGGCGTTTGGGAAATTGTCTGGACCCGGTTCTGGGGAAGGCCGTCCTCGGTGCCCCACACACGGGCACTGTAGGGGATGGGGGAGGGTTCGGCTGCAGCCGCAAGGCCGGCCACCATCCAAACGGCCGGAAGGATCACACTCCCCAGACTTGGCATCCCCATTGGACCGGGCCTACGGCTTGAAGGTGGCGGCCAGGTAGTCGAGCAGGGTGGCCCGGTCTTCAGCCTTCACCTCGGCCCCCCAGCCCGTCATTTTGGTGACTTCCCGGTCCCACTGCGCCCGTGTGAGACGTTGCTGGGCTACGAAGTGGTCGTCGTGGCAGCCGGTGCATGCCGCCTTGTACACGCCGGGTGCGGATGCCGCGCTCGGGTCGGCAACGCTTGCCAGCGCTTGGGGCGACTTGGAAACAGTGATCGGACGGGCCTGCGCCGCATTGTACAGGTAGCCGTTCGGATTCCATTCCGGCTCCACCGGCTGGACCTGCCCGGCGGCGTTGGTCGCGCGCGCCATCAGGACGTGGCTCCCCTCAGACGCCTTCCACACGTGGTTGAAGGCGCGGAAACCGTACTTGGTGGGTTTCGCCCCCAGCTTTGCGGCGGTCCAAGTCTTGCCACCATCCACCGACACATCCACCTTTGTGACCGGCGAAGCGTTGGACCACGCCACGCCTTTGATCGTGACGGTTCCAGGTGCAGCCCACTCGTTGGGGGTGGCAATCAGGGACTTCACGTTCAGGTCCGTGACCGGAACCATGTCCTTCGGATCCACGGCGGTGCCGGGGGCCACATGCTGCGCCGGATGGCGGTAGGCCGTCTTCATCCAGAAGCCGTCAAATTCATGGTCCAGGACATCGATCTTGCGCAGCCATTTCACCCAGGAGTCGCTGGCCCAACCGGGCGCGACCACGCGCAAGGGGAAACCGTGTTCCGCCGTCAACGGCTTGCCGTTCATCTCGTAGGCAAGAATCGTGTCGGGGTCGAGCCCCTTTTCCACCGGGATCGTACGCTGGAAATCCTGCATCTTGCCGATTGGAACGTCCGCACCATCGAAAAGCAGGTGTTTGCCGCCCGACTTCAGATTGAACTTGGCCAGAACGTCGCGCAGCCGTACCCCGGTCCAGACCGCGTTGCCCACACTTCCGAATTTCCACTGCGCTCCGGGCATACGGGGCTGGTAGAAGCTTCTCCCGTTTCCGGCGCATTCCAGAACGGCCTGCATCGACACGCGGGGCAGTTTTTTCAGGTCCGCCATGGTGAGGGAGCCGGGGCGGTCCACCAGACCTGTAACCTCCAGCTTCCAATCCGCCAGCTTGACCTCCGGCGTCATCGTGTGGCAACGGACGAAGAAGTGTTCGGTCGGGGTAATTACGTTGACGAAATCGCCGACCGGGGTCTCCAAGTCCTTCGGACTGGGCGAAATCGTAATCATGCCGGAGCCGGAATCGGCGGCTCCCAGGGAACTGCGGGAAACGAGGGCGGCACCGCCGGCCAGGAACAGGTCGCGTCGAGAAATTGCCATTAACTGTACGGTACTACTTTCGGGAACCCAAAGACCAGTTCCGACCTACGCGGACAGCGTCCGGGCGATCAACGCGAGGAGTTCGGAGGAATCGGCAAGTTCCTCCGCCATCAGCAGGAACCCGTGGATCATCCCCGTCCAGCGCACAATTTCCGTCGGAACACCGGCGGCGGCCAAGGCTTCCCCGTATGCTTCGCCCTCGTCGCGCAGCGCATCGTACTCCGCTGTCACC
Source organism: uncultured Acidobacteriia bacterium (assembly GCA_903893525.1). Taxonomy (GTDB): domain Bacteria; phylum Acidobacteriota; class Terriglobia; order Bryobacterales; family Bryobacteraceae; genus BOG-234. Next base: position 2,849 of record CAITMP010000838.1, read on the forward strand.
ACCAGCGCCGGAGGGAGGCCCGTGAAATCCGGGGCACGCAAAGGCGATGCCGCCGGGTGCACGCGAAGCGATGGATCGGGCACGTATCGGTCCCACGCGACCACGCCGCGTTCCACGGTAATCACCGGGCCATTGGCAAACTCCCGCCACGAGGGGGTATCGTAGCTGTAGTTCGTAATGGGGTAGATCAGAACCTGCCGTGTCAGCGGGGGAAGGCCCGCATCGCGCCATCGGTGAGTGACAACTGCGGCTAGGTTGCCACCGGCGCTGTCGCCGCCCACCGCA
>CAITMP010000839.1 GCA_903893525.1 uncultured Acidobacteriia bacterium
CCGCCTGCGCGGGTTTGGGCGCAGGCGGCGGCGCTGCCGGGGCTTTCACCACCGGGGGCGCAACGGGGGCGGCAACGGATATCGCCACCGGCGCGGGCGGAGGCGCTACTGGCGCTGGCGGAGGTGTTGCTGCCGGAGCCTGAAAAGCGACAGCGGGGGCAACGTATGCCGGGGCAATCGCTACTGGGGCAGCTGCGGACGCGGTACGTGCCACCGGAGCCCCGAGCGCTGCCAGGTATGCCCCTTCAATCGTCTTCAAGTAGTCTTCATGCGCCTTCGCCAAGCTCGATTGCCAGCCGAAATGGGCCTGGGAGATCGATTCCTGGAAGACCCGGTACAGGTCTGTAGCGTTGTTCGGGGTTGTTGGTGTCGGGACGGACATTTGCGGGGCGGTGGGTTTGGCTAGTGCAACTGGAGGAGTTGGTGGAACGGGTGCTGGCTTGGGAGCTTCGACGGTCTTCGGCGCAGCCACAACGGGCGGAGCCGCATGAACCATCGGCGTCGGCGTGGGTGCGGGAACCGCCGCCTTCACCACAGGCTTCGGCAATGCGGCCGCGCCTCCGGCTGGCGGATACGGGCGGCCATAATTGCCGCCATTGATCTTCACAAGGAACTTCGGCGCCGGACCGGGCTCGGGCAGAATGTCATGCTGCTTCCGCAGTTCGGCCCAATTCATCGGGACGCCCTGAACAGCCAACTGGCCCAATCCGTGCCATAGAGCGGTCACGCCGTTCGTGCCTTGGCGGTCGAGCGAAATCGCCGAGAAGGGGCGGTCCCCCAGAATGCTCTTCACCAGCGACGACAGGACTGCGGACGGTCCCACTTCCACGAAGGTACGGACCCCGTCCTCGTACATCTTTTCCACCATGTCGTGGAAATGCACGGAGCTGGCGACTTGGTCAGCCAAGCGGTCGCGCATCAGGGACGGCTGCGTGGGGTGCAATTCGCCGTCGAAGTTGGCGTAGAACGGAAGCGTCGCCTCCGATAGGTAGCAATCTTCCAAATGGGCTCGGAACGCACCGGCGGCGGGTGCAACCAACGGCGAATGGAACGCGGTGGATACCGGCAGCCGAACCACGGTACTGCCTTGGGCCTTGAATCGAACCTCAGCCTGCTCGATCGCGGTCACGGAACCGGAAAGTACCGTCTGGGTCGGGCTGTTGCGGTTGGCAACCGAGACGTCCATGCCCCATTCGGTGAGCATCGCCTGCGTCTGGTCAGCACCGCCGCGGACGGAAAGCATGGCGCCGGGAGTGCTGGACGCCTCTGCCATCAACTCGCCGCGACGCCGGGCGATGCCGACCATGGTGTCGAGATCGGTGCCGCCGGAGGCGTACAGGGCAGTAATTTCGCCGAAGCTGTGCCCGCCGACGCAGTCGGGGCTGACACCCAAAGTGCCTAAAATGTTCAGGATGGCGACGCTGGCGGTGCCGATGGCGGGTTGAGCCCATTCGGTCTGCCGCAGGGTGGCGGCATGGGCGTTGCGGTCGGCATCGGAATAGACGGGCTGGGGGAAAACGGCCTCACCCAGCCAGGGAGCGCGATCCCAAGCTGCGCGGGCTTCTTGGAAGGCCATGGCGAGGTCGCCGGTCATTCCAACGTACTGGCTCCCTTGGCCGGGGAACAGGAATGCCGTCGTACCCGTCGGCTTTGTGGAGCCGGAATAGACGCCGGGCATTGCGCGGTTGGCCGGATCCAGCTTCTTCTTCAGATCCGCCACGTTTTCAGCCACGGCGGCCATGCGGAACGGTGCGGAGGCATCAAAAACCACCTGCGAATCGCGGGCCAACAGCGGGAAGTTCTGATCGGTTGCGCGGCCGAGGATGCCCTTGCACTTCGCGTCAAGGTCGGCCTGGCTGGTCCCGGAAACGGTGAACAGCTCCGACGCCGCGTTCCAGTGCTGTTGGGGGGAAACTCCCGGCCCCTCGTACTCCTCCATCGCGACGTGGAAATTCGTGCCGCCGAAACCGAACGAGCTGATCGACGCGCGGCGCGGATAGTCCGCCGGACGCACCCACGGCCTCGTCTTCGTGTTCAAGTAAAACGGGCTGCTTTCGATGTTGATCTTCGGATTCGGTTTGTCCACCTTGATGGTGGGCGGCAGAATCCGGTGGTGCAGTGCAAGCGTCGCCTTGAACAGGCTGGCGGCACCGGCTGCGGCCTTGGTGTGGCCAATCTGCGACTTCACCGAGCCCAATGCACACCATTGCTTCTCTGTGGAAGCCGCGGAGAAAACTTGGCGCAGGCCTTCGAACTCGGCTGCGTCTCCCGCCACCGTGCCGGTACCGTGAGCTTCGACCATCCCGACCGTTTCGGGACCGTATCCCGCCGATTCGTAGCAGCGGCGCAGCGCCTTCGCCTGACCTTCGGGGACCGGCGCGTAGATTGACTTCGAACGCCCGTCCGACGATGACCCGAGACCTTTGATGACCGCGTAGATTCGGTTGCCGTCGCGTTCGGCGTCTTCGAGGCGGCGCAGCGCGAACAGCGAAACGCCTTCGCCGAGGATCGTGCCATCGGCCTTGTCCGAAAACGGCCGACAGTCGCCCGACTTCGAGAGCGCCGGGGTCTTGGAGAACGCCACAAACATCGGGGCGTCGTTGAACGTGTCCGCGCCGCCCGTGATCACGAGGTCCGAGTGGCCCAAGTGGAGTTCATCCACGGCCATCGCGAGCGCCGAAAGCGAGCTGGCGCAGGCGGCGTCGATGACGCAGTTGGTGCCGCCCAGGTTGAAACGGTTGGCGATGCGGCCCGCGACCACGTTCCCGAGCAATCCGGGGAAGGTGTTTTCCTGCCACGGGACGTAGGAATTGGTGATGCGGTCGCAGATCTGGATGGCCTCGGGCTCGGCCACGCCGGATTCGCGCAGCGCCTTCATCCAGACACCGCGCTGGAGGCGGCAGGTCACGTTGAGGAAGAGCTGCTGGCCGGAAGTGACGCCGAGGATCACGCTGGCGCGCTCGCGGTTCAGTTCGTTGAACTGGTTCTTCATCGCGTCATCGAGGACTTGGCGGGCGGCGATGAGGGCGAGGAGCTGGCAGGTGTCGGTGGCCGAGATGGCAGTCGGCTGGACACCGAACTCGATGGGGTCGAAGTCGATCTCACCCAGGAACGAGCCGCGGCGGCAGTAGGTTTTGTCCTCGGCCTTTGGGTCGGGATCGTAGTGGTCCTGGAGGAGCCAGCGGTGTTCGGGGACGTCGGTGATGAGATCCCGGCCCGCGAGGATGTCGCGCCAAAAGCCATGGGCGTCGGTGGAACCGGGGAAAATCGCACTGGCTCCGACGATGGCGATGGGGGGGAAGTGGGCCTTTTTGGGGCTAGACATTTGGGTTATAGTTCCGTTTCCGGTACTGGAATTTGAGATCTGGATGGGTCGGGGACGGCGGCAGGCCGGACAAGGTCCGCGCCACACACTTCGAGTTCTTCTGCTTGCGGTACTGCTTGAGCCAAAAGATGAGTCCCCAGGGTCGAAAAGCTGGCGCCACGCGCGACGCCGATGTCTCAGAATTGCATGGGAGACGGGGCTTGGGAAAGGGGGTGGACGGGGCTTGGGGCTGGTATTACCGAAGTATTACGTTGCGGACTTGGGTGATCGTGAGGCAAGGGAAAGCCACGTCCGCCTAGGCACCGGGACAGGCGGAAATCGCGACCGGCGACAGCAACCTTCCGTTCTTGGAACGGGATTTTCCGCTTCAGAAATTAAACGATTCGCCCAGATACACCCGGCGAACTTCCGCATCGTTCGCCAGATCGTCCGGCGACCCGCTGCGGAAAATCTTCCCCGCATTGATGATATAGGCCCGGTCGGTCACCGTCAGCGTCTCGCGGACATTGTGGTCGGTAACCAAAATCCCCAAGCCCTTCCGCTTCAGGTCCAGGATGATCTTTTGCAACTCGATCACCTGAATCGGATCGATCCCGGAGAACGGCTCGTCCAGCAACAGGAAACTAGGATCGATTGCCAGCGACCGCGCGATCTCCACGCGCCGCCGTTCGCCGCCCGAAAGCACATACCCCTTGCTCCGACGCACCGTCTCCAGCCCCATCTGCTCGATCAAATGGTTCATCTTCTCGCGGCGCTCGCGGCCCGTCATGCGGCGGGTCTGGAGGATCGCCATCAGATTTTCCTCCACCGTCAGCTTGCGGAAAACCGATGCCTCCTGCGGCAGGTAGCTGATCCCGTTGCGCGCTCGCTCGAACATGGCCATGTCGGTCAGGTCCTTGCCGTCCAGCAGAACTTTGCCGGAATCGGGACTGATCAGCCCGACCACCATGTAAAACGACGTGGTCTTGCCAGCGCCGTTCGGCCCCAGCAGACCCACGATTTCGCCCCGCTGGACATGCAGCGACACATCGGCCACAACGCGGCGGCCCCTGTAGGACTTGGATATTTCGACCGTTTCCAGTTTCGTCATCGACGCTTTTTCTTGAGTTCGGTCCTTGCCGGCTTCTGGGGTTCACCGTCCACCACGAGCCGGTCGTCGTCGGTAAAATACGTCAGCTTCGCGCCTCGCGTATCGCCGCGCACCGAGTCCTTCAACATCGGCTCGCCCCCGGTAAGCACCACTTTTCCATCCGCCGTGTAATACTCGGCATGCTCGCCCGTGCCGACGCGGCTGCGCTGCCGTCCGGCCTGCACAATTTCCACCTTGCCGTCGGCATACGCCTTGTCGATCCGGGAATCGGAATCCGACTTGTCGTTGTTCAGGAAAGACCGCAGCGTAGCCGATTTCACCGTCATGCCGGACCGCACGAACTCGGTGCCCCCGCTGTAAACAGCCTGCCGGTCCTGGTCCGTGTACACCATGTGCGGAGCCCTCACTATAGTGAAGATGGGCGTGGACGCCGCGGGTTTCGTCTTTTCCTTGTCCGCGCTGTTTTTGTTCCTGTTATCGAGGAATTGGGAAGTGACCTGGCCATCCGCCAGCAGGGTCTTTTTCTCCCGGTCGATGTCGATCCGGTCGGCTTGAATGCGGTTTGAGGCCTGCCAGACCACGGCGTTGCCCACATAGTGGATGGCCCGGTTCCGGTTCTCGGATGTGACCCGGTCGGCCATGCCCTGGGTCGGCTCCCCCTTGTCCAGCATGTCGGATGTGGCCTTCTTCTCGTCAGGCAACCGGGTCGTCGAAACGTGGCCGCGGGCGTCGAAATCCCCCGTTGCCTGGTGCAACTCGATGGCATCGGCCGCAGTGGAACCGGCGTCGTCCGCGACGCGGGCATGGGCATTGAGGCGCATGATGTTGCCGTCGTTCTCCAGTGTCGCGGATTCCGCCTCCGCCTTCCGTGGACCCTCCGAGTAATGAAAATCCCCGGTCTGGTGCATCTGCTTCAACTGCTGCTTGTCGTCGAATACGGCATCCAAGACCTTGCTGCTGGTGTTCGCAACAGCCAGGTTCGGCTTCTTCTTCCGCCTATCCTCCTCGGAAGGATACGTTTGGGTGGCTGCGTTGTTGGCCTTGAAGGACTGGATCTCGTTCTTCGCCCCGTAACGGATGTCCATGTCTGAGGAGCGCAGGACCCGGCGGTGGCGTGCAATCTGGTTGGGGAGGAACTCCAGCGTCCCGGGCAGCGGCGTATCCACGCGCTCCAAATCGTGCCCGCCCGCGCGCATGTGCAAATTCAGCACGTCCGATTTCAAAATCTTGGTGTCGGCGGTGAGGCCTTTGGGATCCACCGTCGGTTTCGATTCAATCTGGCTGTGCCCCTTGGCGATGGCGCTCGAAAGCTCGGATTCACCGCTCTCGGTATTGAAAAACAGATCCACACTGTCACCATTCATCGTCGTGACAGCCCCGTTGCCATGCGCGACCAGCTTTGCACCGCCCGTGCCAGTGAGTTTGTCCGTAAGACCATCGGCATTGTAGGCGACATGGAGCATCCCCGCCGCATACTCCAGCTCGCGCCCGGGACGTTTGTCGGTGCCCGTGGCGGCGGCAGCGTCAACGGAACAGATC
>CAITMP010000840.1 GCA_903893525.1 uncultured Acidobacteriia bacterium
AGCCCTGGCCTTGGCGGAGAGGTACAAATCAAGTCCAAAACAGTGAGGCCGGTTCTGGTCGGCGGCGGCGTCTGCGAACCTACTCGGCGGCGTGCGAATCGATAACCCCGGCCAACGCTGCAACACTGGAGAAGGCGTCCATATTGAGGTCATCCTCGCCAAACTGGATGCCGAACTCCTCCTCGACGGCGGTGATCAGGTCCACAATGGCCAGCGAATTCAGTTTCAGGCCTGATTCCAACAGCGCTGTCTCTGGATGGATTTGGTCCAGTTGGATATTCGCGTCCAGTTTTTCGACGATGAGGTTGCTCAGGCGGTCAATGGTTGTATTGGTCATTCGGGAGTCCGGTCCTATTCATTCATGAGCGCGGCAAGTGCGCGCCGGTCAATTTTTCCGCTGGCAAGCAGCGGCATTTGCGATATCGCCCGGACCTCGTCCGGGATGGCATAGTGGGGCAGCAGGTCGAAACACCGTTCGCGGATTTTGGCTGGATCCACAAGCCCGCCGGGGCTGGGGACGCAAAAGGCCGCGATCCGTTGGCCCCGGCTACTCTCGCCGGTCGCGGCCACCACGGCAATTTCCCCAATGCCCTCAAGCTTTTCCAGGATCCGCTCGATGTCGGCAAGCAGTACAAGGTAGCCGCTGCGGTTCACGCTCGCGTCGGCGCGCCCGGTGACGACGATTTCCCCATCCGGCTGAACGACTGCCAAGTCACCGGTCCGGTACCAAGCTCCTGGCTCGGGCCGCGAGATCCAAGCCCCCGCTTCGTCCATGTAGCCCTCGAAACCGTATGGATGTAGGCAGTGGAGTTCGCCGGAACCATTGGAGGCGTCATCTTTCGGGATCACATTTAGCTGGACGCCATTCATGGGTTTTCCGATGGTGGTGGCTCGTGCGTCCAGCGGATCGCCGGGGTTGGCTGCTGCGGTCGCCCCCATTTCGGTGCTGCCGTACTGGTTGATCAGGCGACCGGAGACCAGTGGGTCGAAAGCCCGGAACAGATCCTCTGAAATGCGCTGGCCGGAGGTGACGAAAACCTCGTAGTTCGTGCGCGGTTTCTTGTATCCCTTGGCCAACATGTCGCAGATGGCCGGGGTGGCGAAGACGATAGTCGGTTCGAACTTCTTTTCGCGGTCCAAGTATTTCAACAGGTTGGTCTTGTCCTGGAGGTCGATGGAGGCCCCGGCGAGGGCCGCCGGGAGGAACTCGGCTCCAAAACCATACATATGGGCGATCGGGACCGGGATGGTCGCCCTGGACGCTGGCCTGAAACCGTACTTCAAGATGCAGTTTTGGGCGTTCCCGATCATCCCGGCATGGCTATGGACCACGATCTTGGAAGCGCCCATGCTGCCCGAAGTCCGCAGGTAGAGTTTGCCGGAACTGGTCGCCAACCCGCTGAAGTCCGGGTTGGACTCGATTTGGACGGCGGTTTCGGGTGCCGAATCCGGGGTCCCGGTCGCCGCAACCACCTTGTGTGTGCAGAACCTGGGGACGGGTTTCAATTCCGCCGACACTGGTGGCGGGACCAGGACAAAGCTGATTCCCCGGCGGAAGAGTGCCAGCAGGAGCAGGGCTCCGGGAAGGGAATTGGAGCACTCTACGGCAAGGCAGGACGACAAACCGATGCCCTGTAATTCCAAGTGCCTCAGAACGCCTTCGGTCAGAGCCGGAACTTGGTTCCAGGTAGCGGTGGACTTGCCATCCGTCAGCACATTGCCATTCGTGTCGGCGGAGGTCGAAATGTGATCGAGTGTAGCTTGAAATGGTGTCGGGTTCATGCGGAAATCGGGCATTGGCCCGGTAGGTTCCAAGTCCTCCAGTATAGCTTCTGAGAAACAAGCGGACGACCTGGCCGCGATCAGTTCCTCCCGCACTTGATGCCGCGGCCCGCGCGGCCCGTCCGCTCTTGAGGAACCGCGGACGACTTGGCCGCGATCAGTTTCTCCCGCACTTGATGCCGCGGCCCGCGCGGCCCGTCCGCTCTTGAGGAACCGCGGACGACTTGGCCGCGATCAGTTCTTCCCGCACTTGATGCCGCGGCCCGCGCGGCCCGTCCGCTTCCATGCTGATATCTTGGTACCCGGTGACACGCCAACTATGAAACGACGACGCTTCCTCCAAGCCCTGTCAACCGCTCCTGCGGTACCCGCACTCGTCCAACAATCAGACGCGCAACAAGTGCCGGCAACCGTTCCCGCACCCGCCGAGCCCGGGCGCAGCGGCAGGGGCGGAGCCACGGGGCAGGTTCCCCATATTCCGGTCGGAACGCCGGATGACTCCGCCGACACCGTCGCCAAGTTTTTCACCGCCGGGCAGTTTGCCACGTTGAGGAAGCTCGCGGGGATTCTTGTGCCGCCCGTGAAGGGCAATGTTGGGGCGCTCGATACAGACGCGCCGGAGTTTCTGGATTTTCTCATCGGAGTGTCGCCCGCGGAAACCCAGACCCTGTACCGAAACGGTCTGGATGGGTTGAATGCCTCGGCGCGCCGAAAATTCGCCAAAGTGTTTTCCGAAATCGATGCCAAACAGGCGGATGAGATCCTGAAGCCCCTGCTGGTCCAGGTTCCATGGGTCTATGATCTGCCGAAAGACCCGATGAAGCATTTCGTATACCAGGTCCACTCGGATCTGCGGACGGCGACGCGGAATTCGCCCGAGGCCAACAAGGCGTTGGCAAGCACTGGCCGCCGAGGCGGTGGCGGCGCGGGGCTGTATTGGAATCCGATCGATCCGGTGTAAGAGGGTAGGGACAGGGGAATCAGCATGCCGAAAAAAGAATACGATGTTCTGATTGTCGGGTCGGGCCACTCCGGTGGCATGGCCGCGAACATCCTCACGAAGAAGGGCATTTCCTGCCTGATGCTCAATGCCGGTCCGGAAGCCGATTACCAGCGGGACCGGACGACCAAAGCTGCCCACGAGTTGCCGTACCGTGGCTTCAACAAGCCCGGCAGGCTGCAACACGTCTACCAGTCCAACGAATTCAACGCCAACCAATGGGTGGATGAGAAGGAGAACCCCTACACCCACGATCCGGCGAAGCCCTACAATTGGGTCCGTGTGCGGCTGCTCGGCGGGCGCTCATTGTTTTGGGCCCGGCAATCGTTCCGTCTGAGCGACCTTGAGTTCAAGGCCGCCGAAATAGACGGCGGCGGCGACAGCTGGCCGATCAGCCTCGACGACTTGGCCCCGTTCTATTCCCGTGTGGAGGAGATCTTCCATGTGACCGGCCGCAAGGAAGGCTGGCCGCAGTTTCCCGACGGCAACTTCATTGAGCAGACCTATCCACCGGACTCCCAGACTATCCAGAAAGTGACGGAGTTGTGCAAGGCCCGAGGCATCGGCGTATCCAAGATGCGTTCGTCCCAGGGCGAGGGCGGGCTCGCCAGTTCGATCAACCTGCTGCTTCCGGGTGCGGTCGAAACCGGCAAGCTGGAAGTGGTGTCGAACGCCATTGTACGCGAGATCACGCTCGACAAGAAAACCGGGAAGGCGAACGGTGCGTTCTTCATCGACCGTCACTCGAAGCGCGAAATGCACGTTGGTGCCAAGGTGGTCGTCCTTGCTGCAGGCACTCTGGAATCGACGCGCTTGCTGCTGAATTCCGGAATCGCGAATTCCAGCGGCGTGCTGGGGCATTATCTCCACGA
>CAITMP010000841.1 GCA_903893525.1 uncultured Acidobacteriia bacterium
GCCTGTTTGACATCAGGCGCATCGAGATCATCCTCGCCGGCAATCCCGACCAGTGTGAACAGCGCATAGCGGCGGGCGTAGGTGAGCGCAGCGCCCATCCGCCTCGGTGTTGCGATGTCTGAGGTCTGACACACCGGCCAATCTGACGAGATCCACTCGCCGGAGGTGTGCGCTAGGGTGGTGGTCAGGCTGACGGTGCCAGCGGGTTGGTCGACCGCCGTGGTCTGGACGATGGCGATCTCATGCTTGCCCAGCGTCTTGCGGATGATGTCGAGGCCGCTCGCGAGTGAAGCATAGCGGAACGACTGCTCGACCTGCCCTGCCCGCTGGGCCGGGACAATGCCGGTCAGCAACTTCTCCGGGTTCACCAGCTCGATCTGGGCCTTGGCCAGTGCGGTTGCCAATGAGGCGACGGATTGACTAGAGCGCTGCATGAGAGCCCTCCATCGCGAGGAGGTCGAAGGACACTGCGCCAGACTTTGACCGCTTGGCCTTGATGCCGTGGCCCGTGGCCTCCTTGGCATCCTCCGGCATCAGGACCTTGAGCTCAGCCTTGGCCCGCTCGTGCTCCATGAATGCCGGACGGGTCTCCCTGAACAGGTCCGCAAACTCCGCCCAGGTATTGGAGGCACTCATATCCACGGTACGAACAGCCTGGATTCTGGGCCGGGGCGGCTCTGCCCCCATCACTGTTGGCTTCTCTCCGCTCTGGACCGCCTCCCAGAACGAGCGCTCGGCCTCAACCAGCACCGCCTGATACATCGGATCAGCGGCGACCTTGATCTCCACCCATTTGCCGCCACCGGTGATGATCGACAACACCGAGCTTCCGCTGTCTGCCGCCAGCATGTTGTGCTGCAGCTGCGGCATGTACTTCTCGGCCGCAGCTTCTTCGGAGAACGCCCACGGCAGCATGAACTTGGCTTCGAACACCGCGCCGGTCTGCTCGACAATTCCATCCAGCGTTGCAGCCATCCAGAGGTTCTGGCGGTGATAGGCCCGGTACTGGACTGAATGAACCGTGTGGCCCGAGTTCCTCTCATACCAGCGCCGGTTCAGGTCCTCCGTCACCAGCCCCATCTGGACAATCAACACATCCGACAGGTCCGGGGGCTCGATTTCTCCACGTTTTTCGCGCCATAGCCGGGTAATAGCGTCGCTATCAACACCCATAATGACCCGTGCATCCGATCCCCCAATAAAGCTTCGTCGCTCATTCGGTCGAATTTTGCTATCGTTCATCACCAACCTCCCTTGCTTCAATACCAAAGGTATAAATGAACTCCAAGAATTCAATACCAAAAGTATCAATAAATCAGGTCAAGGCTGCGCGTGCCCTTTTGGGGTGGTCGCAGGAAGACTTGGCTGTGAGATCCACGGTTTCGGTCCCGACCATAAAACGACTTGAAGCCGAAGCCGCACGAATGGCGGAGATTGAGGGCTTTAGCGAGCTAGGCGGCCGACCTGAAACCTACGAGAAACTGATCGGAGCATTGTGCGAAGGCGGTGTTGAATTCCTTCCCCCGGAGCACCACCATGGAGCGGGGGTAAGGCTCGATCAAAGCCACGACCTTGTGCTTTCAAGCATTGCAGACGACAGGGAACCGAGAGCCCTGACCATTCAACCAAAAAAAAGAAAATACCGATTTTTCAAGTGATCATCAATTTCCCGATTGGCTCGAGCGAAGTCTAATGATCCAGGCAAAGGTTGGTGAGTTGGCGCCATCTCGCGGCCGAAGGTGTGTCCTGTGGATTGCACAGCATCGAGCGGCTGATGAGGCTTCCTGCTCTTAAAGCACGGCCACGACCCAATTGGCCGCAATCTGCTACCCAGAACCTTCTACCCTTGACCTTCCAAATGGCCCAGAGGCAAAAGCTCAAGCATCTTAACGCTTGAGGTCGCTACCGACCTATGGATGGTGCCGTGCGATGCATGTCGGTATCTTACGTTACCTAATCACATCGTGTACGCGAAGACGCCACTCTCGCCGAGTAGATGAGCATTTCCGCTGTCAAAGTTTTCCTCAAGAGGCAGGCCTGTGAACACTCCGCTCGTCCAACCGCCTATCCAGATGGATCAGCGCACCCGCACGCTGCTCGAAGCACCGATTCTCCCGACACTGCTGCGGCTCGCGGTTCCCAATATTGTCGTCATGCTTGTGCAGTCCGCCGTAGCGCTGGTAGAAGCCTACTTCATTGGCATGCTCGGTACCGATGCACTCGCGGGTGTCACCCTCGTTGTACCGCTGCTGATGCTGACGCAAATGATGTCTGCCGGCGCGATGGGTGGTGGCATCTCGTCTGCCGTTGCGCGCGCGCTCGGCGGCGGTCGCAAGGACGACGC
>CAITMP010000842.1 GCA_903893525.1 uncultured Acidobacteriia bacterium
GGTGGGGGGGGCGGAGGGGGGGGATTCCCGACTCCGCCTCCCGCCACCATCACTTGGAACACCCCGGCGGCCATTCCATACGGGACGGCCCTCGGCGACGCCCAGTTGAATGCGACGGCGAATGTGCCCGGTGTCTTCAACTACACCCCGCCCGCCGGAACCGTCCTGCCGATCGGGACGCAGACGCTGAGCGCCATTTTCGCCCCTTCCGGAATCGCTTACGGTCCGGCGACTGCAACCGTTTCGCTGACGGTGAATCAAGCCCCGCAGACCATCAACTTCCCCGCGCTGAAGGACCATACGGTGGACGATGGCCCGTTTAACCTCCTGGCCTACGCCACATCCAACTTGCCCGTCGCATTCAAGCTCATCTCCGGGCCGGCAAAGGTCACGGGGATCACCGTCACCCTGACCGGTCAACCTGGAATCGTAACGATTCAGGCCGACCAAGTCGGAGGCCCCAATTACCTCGCGGCGCCTTCAGTGGCACGCAGCTTCAACGTCAACGTGAACACCGTCAAACTGGATTCGATCCTGAATGCAGCGTCCTACGCCGCGTCGGGCTTGGCCTCCAATGGCTACGGTGTCGTCTTCGGCAATGGCTTTGCGTCCAACCCGGCGACCGCAGGCCCCCCGCCGCTGCCGACCCAACTTGGCGGCGTCTCTGTGGCGGTCTCGGATGGGACCGGCAATTCGTTCCCGGCCAGCCTTTACTACGTGTCGTTCCAGCAGATCAACTTCGTGATGCCCGACGGTCTCTCGAGCGGCCCGGGAACGGTAACAATCACCAACGCCGCAGGGAAAACCACAACCTACTCGATCAACATAACGCCCGTCTCGCCGGCGCTGTTCAGTGCGGACGCCAGCGGCAAGGGGACCGGAGCTGCGTTCTCCATCGCGGTGTCCGCCGACGGAACAGTTCAGACGCTGCCAACATTCTCTTGCGGTGGTACTCCGGTCGTGTGCGGAACCGCGCCGATCAACCTTGGACCGGAAACAACCAAGGTGTACTTGAGCCTGTACGGAACCGGGATCCGGGGCGCAACCGGCCAGGGCGGCATTACGGCGACGTTGGGCGGAGTATCGCTCAAAGTAGTATTCGCCGGACCGCAGCCGACCTATCCGGGTCTTGACCAGGTCAACCTGTTGGTCGACCGCTCGCTGAAGGGAATCGGAGAAACGGACCTCCAACTGACAGTGGATGGCGTTCCCGCCAACCCAATCAGGGTCAAGATCCAATAGACCAGTTCCGTTCGGCGCTTGCTGGCCCGCGTTCCAAGCGGGCCAGCGCCCACGCGGCGTGTTGGCGCACCAAAACGTCATCGGATTGGACCAGAAGCCGCAGGGGTTCGACAAATTTTTCCAGCCCCGAGTTCCCCATTGCCACCGCCACATTGCGGAGAAAGCCGGAGTATTTGGTCCGGCTCACGGCCGTGGATCGAAACATCGATTTGAATTCATCCGGCGATAGCGCCGCCAGTCGCTCCAGCGGGGGTGCCAGCCATTCGGAGTCGGCCTCCACAACGGTGCGCGGCGACTTCCTGTTCCACGGGCACACATCCTGGCAGATGTCGCAGCCGAAAACATTGTTGCCGATTGCCTCGCGATGCCGTTCCGGTATAGTTCCGCGCAGCTCGATCGTGAAGTAGGAAATACACATGCGCGCGTCCAATTCGAATCCACCCTGCGGGCTGGGGACGATGGCCGAAGTCGGGCATGCGTGGATGCATCGTGTGCACGTGCCGCAGCGGTCCTGTGGCGGAACATCCGGCTCCAATTCCAGCGTCGTAAGGAGTTCCCCGAGGAAGAACCAGGATCCCAGGCGCTGGTTGATCAGGCACGTATTCTTACCGATCCAGCCTAGCCCGGCCTGATGTGCCAGCGACCGCTCCAAAATTGGGGCAGTATCGACACAGGCCCGCCACACAAAGGGCTCAATGGCGGCCAAGCGGGTCGCTAACGCCTCCAACTGCCGTCGAATCCTCGTGTGATAGTCCTCGCCCCATGCGTAACGCGCGATCCAAGCCCGTTCTGGGTCGGAAATCGACGTCGAATAGGGCTCGGGGCCGTTGTACAGAACGCCGACGCAAATAACGGACCGGGTGCCGGGCAGGATGCCCTCGAACGACGCACGGACATCGGCCCGGTGGTCGGTCAAATAGCGCATCTCGCCCGCCAGTCCGCGGTCGGCCCAATCGCGGAAACGTGCGAAATCCAGGGGCTGGCCAGCCTGTGCCACTCCCGCCAAATCGAAGCCGCATTCCGCAGCCAAGTCGAGAACAATGCGGCGGTTGATGCGGTCGGCCAAGCTCAAGTCTATCCCGTCCCGTTCGATTCCGGTAGGCCCCGCCGGACCCCGATCCAAGCCAGTTCAATGGAATTGCATCGTTCCGATTCGGAACACTGGCTTACTCTGGTAAGGAAGTATAACGAGAAGAATACCCAGCCGGGGAGCCCTACACCGATGCACAAGCCGTTCAAGTACGCAGAGAAAGCCGTGACCGTCGCAGCCAATGGCGCGTGGCACGTGTTCAACACTTTCAATTCGATTGCGCAGAATCCGTCGTTCACCCCCAAGTGGTCCGACAAGCCGCTGTTGAAGTCGTGGGAAAAACAGAAGCCGCCACTTGGCTGGCCGCGGACCACGGATTCCCTTTGCCCGAAGTGCGTGCCGGAAATCCGCAACAAGATCGTAAACGGCGAACTGCCGGTCGAAATCCTCCGCAACGAGAAGGTCGGCGAAATCAAGGCGCAGATCATCGAGCGCGACGGCAAGATCCTGATGGTGAAGGATTGCGCAATCCACGGCCACTTTGAGGACGTGATGGCAATCGACCCCGCCTTCCTGCA
>CAITMP010000843.1 GCA_903893525.1 uncultured Acidobacteriia bacterium
AGAGACGCCGGGTTCGAGGGATCCAAATGCGGCATCGGATGCAATGCCCCCATTTTCATCAGGATCTGAGCCGCTCCCGCAAAGAAGGTGCAAGCAACCACCATGTAGATGGGCTTTCTTGAACTGGTCAATTGTCAGGATACCAGCCAACTGGATTCCTGCCGCAACTTCCTGCCACAACTTCCTGCCACAACTTCCTGCCGCAACCCAGCCGGTACAATACAGGGAGTGGATAACGGAACAACCGCAATCGACAGTGGCCAAGTGGCCCAGGAACTACTCAAGCTGGAACCGGAACAACCGCGCGGCTTCATCGCCGAATGGACCGTAACAATCCTTCTCCTCCTCTTCGGTACAACAACCCTCGTACAGGCGTTTGTGATCCCAACCGGCTCCATGGAGGACACGCTTCTGGTCGGAGACCATCTCCTGGTGGACAAGCTTGCCTTCGCACCCGGCGGCTCCATCACCAAGAGCATCCTCCCTTATAGCGACGTCCACCGCGGCGACATCATCGTCTTCCGCTATCCGATCGACATCCGCCAAACCTTCGTCAAGCGCGTGATGGGCGTGCCCGGCGACCGCATCCGCCTGCAAAACAAGCAGGTCTACCTGAACGGCCACCTGCTGAAGGAGCCCTACGCCGTCCACAAGCTCGACTACATCGACTCCTACCGCGACAATTTCCCGTCCGACCCCAACACGCCGCTCTTCCCCCCGGCCCAGGCAATGCTGGAGCACGATGTCCAGAACGGCGAAGTCGTGGTTCCAAAAGGCTACTACTTTGCGATGGGCGACAACCGCGACCAGTCGCTCGACAGCCGCTATTGGGGGTTTGTGCCGCGCGAAAACATTATCGGCAAACCGCTGATCATCTATTGGTCCTACGAGGCCAGTACCGACGATTTGTCGAATCCCGCTGTTACCATTCCGCACTTGATCGACGTCGTCATCCACTTCCCTGTCAAGACGCGCTGGTCGCGGTCCCTGCAACTAATCCACAGTTACCCGGTCCAGTAAACCATGTCCAATTACTACGCTCTGATCTTGGCGGGAGGGCGTGGCACACGCTTCTGGCCCCGCAGCCGCAAGCGGCATCCGAAACAGGTCCTCAGCATCACCGGCGGCGATACGCTGATCCAGCAGACGGTGGCTAGGCTGGAGTCCCTGATTCCGCCGGAGCGCATCTGGATCCTGACAAACGATTTTGTGCGTGACGAAATTGTCCGGCAGTTGCCGCGCGTTCCCGCCGAACAGATCGTCTCAGAGCCGGCCGCACGGAACACCGCTCCGGCGGTGGCTCTCGCCGCGCATATTCTGGCATCGGTGGATCCCGACGCCGTGTTTGGAGTCTTCCCGTCGGACCACGTGATCGGGAACCCGGACCGTTTTGTGGAATTGCTGAAACCCGCTTTCGCCGCAGCCGAAGAGGGCAAACTGGCGGTGCTGGGCGTGGAGCCGCAATGGCCCGAAACAGGCTACGGATACATCCAGTTTCCTGTCGGAACCGAACGCGGTCCCCTGCGGACCGTTTCGGCAAGCGAGTTCCGCGAGAAGCCCGATCTGCCCACAGCGAAGTCGTACCTGGCCGAGGGAAACTACTCGTGGAATGCAGGAATGTTCTTCTGGCGGGCCGACGTTGTCCTTTCCGCACTCAGGAAGTACCTGCCCAAGACCTCGACCATCATTTCAAGCCTACCGGCCTTCAGGGATCCCCAATTCCCCGCCCGCTTGGCCGAGGCGTTCCCCCTGTGCGAGGACATATCGATCGACTACGCGGTGATGCAGAAGGCGGCCAAGGACGAATCAGTCGGCGTGGTTGGCGTCCCGTGCGACGATTTCGGATGGAACGACGCTGGCAGCTGGGAGGCAGTCTATCAATTGATGCCCAAGGACGAGGCGCAGAACGTGGCCCGGTCCGAGGTGATCGCGGTAAAATCCACGGGCAACTATGTGGATTGCGGCTCCAAGGTGGTCGCGCTGATAGGAGTCGACGACCTGATTGTGGTGGATACCCCGGACGGGCTGCTGATCACCAAGCGGAATCTGGCACAGGTTGTGGGAGATGTGCCGAAGAAGCTGGACGCCGCCGGACGCGTTGACCTGACGTAGGCGTCCGGCGGTTCCGCCAACTTTAGTTGTTTGAGGTATCGGCCTCAAACGAGACACAGATCGCGTCGAGAGCCATACCGGCAGGGCTGGAGCCCGAGAATTGCACCTTCGTCACTTGGGCATGCATGCACTGCACCAAGGCAATCATGCTGGGCTGAATGAACACGCCGAAGTCTTGCCGGACGATCCGCTGCAGATTCTCCAGAAGCTTTGCCGTCCCGGCCTCGGTATCGGCTTGGCTGATCACCCCTGTCAAATTGCGTAGATCCTCGCACAGGTTCATGAAGCTCTGCGCCTGCTCAAAGAAGAAATTGAGTCTTGTCCGCCCCAAATCCCCAGGGACGGCGGACGGCCCAAACAGGCTGCGGTCGGGGACGGCGTTCACATCTCCCAGTGAGGTGGACCGGTTGAACGCCACCCAATTGCTGAACGAATCAAACTGCGCGGGCGTCTCGGGATTCAACGCAGCCACCGCTTTGGCGAAGTGGTTGTAGTTCGGCCCGTCGTGGAATCTGGGGAGCGGCTGGTGGATCGGATCGAAGTTCAGTGAAGTGAACGAGGCCGATGGAATTGTGCAGGATACCTTCAGGATCTTCGCGCCAAATTCGATAGTGCCTAAGGCATCGGCAACCGATGACAGTGTGTCGTCGCCCAAGAGCCGCAGCCCGGACACCGTTTTCCCTGCGGATCCGGCATTGTGCGTATCTACACTTTCGAAGATGAGCTTCACGTCCAACTCCGAAAACGTTTGATCCTTGGCGTCCTCGGCACCCGTTGCCGAAAAGTAGACTTGGCACATTCCGCTCTTGCCCAAGGGTCCCGACTCCTCGCTCTTGCCGATCTTGGCCACCAAGTTGAAGCGACCGTTTCCCGCGTACGTTGTCGTCACGTTGTCAAAGTACGTTGAGACGTCTGCAAAGTGCCAGAGCCCGAAAAATTGCAGGCTAAACCCGGAACTGCTCACAAACTTGTGCTCAATGAACGCACCAGGGGCGAGATCGACACCGGGGGAGTTCAAAGCAGCGACGTAATCGCCGCCCAGCGCCGCAGTCAGACCGGCCAAGGTCGGGTCCGCGCCCAG
>CAITMP010000844.1 GCA_903893525.1 uncultured Acidobacteriia bacterium
AGCCGTTCGATGAAGACATTGTCCAGGCACCGGCCCCTTCCGTCCATGCTGATTGCGATCCCCCTGGCCAGCAGCGCCGAGGTGAATTCGACCGACGTGAACTGCGCCCCTTGGTCCGAGTTGAAAATCTCCGGCTGGCCCTGGGCCAGTGCGGTCTCCAGCGCCGCCAGGCAGAACCCGGTGTCCATCGTGTTGGAGAGCTCCCAGCCGAGCACGAAACGGCTGTGCCAGTCCATCACCGCGGCAAGGTACAGGAATCCGCCACGCATCGGAATATACGTGATGTCCGTGCTCCAAACTTGGTTGGGCCGGTCGATTTCCACGCCGCGCAGCAGGTACGGGTAAATCTTGTGGCCCGGGGCGGCGCGGCTCGTGTCCGGCTTCGGGTACAGTGCCTCGATCCCCGCGAGCCGCATCAAACGTTGGGCCCGTTTGCGGTTCACCGCCAGTTCGAAGGCCATCCGGCGGCTGCCGAAGAACGGCCTTTCCATGTAAAGCTCGTCCAGTTTCCGCAGCAGGGCCAGGTTCTCCGCCGTTTCCGGACTTGGCTTGTAGTAGTAGGTCGACCTTGGCAGGTCCAGCAGTTGGCACTGGCGCTGTACGCTCAGTTCGGGGTGGTCCGGTTCGATCCATCGGCGTTTCTGTAATGGACCCCGTTTTCTGGACAGGCCTCCTATGAGGAAGGCGGCATTCAAGATGAAGGAGGGACGATGCCACGAATCCGAAACTACGCACCGAGCCTGAAGGCGAAGGTGGCGATTGAGGCGATTAAGGGGAGCAACACGACGGCGCAAATCGCGCAGACGTTCAGCGTACCGCCCAACCTGGTCACAAACTGGAAAAAGCAACGCTGGAGCGGTTGCCGGAGGTCTTCTCCGCCGGACAAGCCAAGCAACCGGGCCGGGGACGGCAGGGACGAACTCCACCAGCAGATCGGCAGGTTGAAAGTCGAGTTGGACTTTCTCAAAAAAAAGTTCGGCCTTGCCCGCTGAGGAGAAGAGGCAATGAATCGAGCCAGACCATCCCTCCCCCAGCATCCGGCGGCGCGTCCCACGTCCACAGCCCCCGGATCGACGCCCTCGGCCGCAGCGGGACCGTCTTCACTCGCGCCTAATGCCAGCAGGCCGTCTGCAATCCCTCCAGCGCCAGCCTCATGACCGGCCTCCGCCAGAACACCCTCCTATCTGGTCGAGAAAAGGGCGCATCCCGGTCAACGCGATGCGAATTCTGCGAACGGCCTTGCGGTGGCGATCTTTAAGGCTACACAATTGCCGGGCTGGATAGGTCGGTCGCCGACATGGTTCCAGCGCGCATGCCATATCCACCGAACCCTCCGTCGAAACCCCTGTTTGCCCGGTTCCGTAATCCTCAGTCACCGCTCGCCAAAAAATATTTGCCGTAGCGCCAACCCCAACAAACCACAACGCAAACCGCCCTTCCGGCCGCTATCCACCGCTCTCCCAAGGTTCGTTTTCCCACCCCCGCCCGGCTAGTATGGTCGCGCGATGGAACACACAAACCAAACCACCACCACCCAAACCGCCAAACCAAGATCCGAAGCCCAAATCGCCGCTTCCCGTGCCAACGGTGCCAAGTCCAAAGGTCCCGTAACTCCCGAAGGCAAGGCCATCTCCGCCCAAAACGCCGAACGCCACGGTATCTTCGCCAGCATTTGCACCATCCAGGGCGAAGCGCCCGAACTTTTCGCCAGCCTCATCGCAGACCTCTACGAAACCTGGACCCCCACGGACGAGCACGAGCGCGCCCTCGTTGACACCATGGCCATGGCCCTCTGGCGCCGTACCCGCATTGCCGCCCTCGAATCCGCCGCCATCAAC
>CAITMP010000845.1 GCA_903893525.1 uncultured Acidobacteriia bacterium
CATCGCCACCAGCAGCAACCAGCGCAGGATTCGCATCGAATCTTCTATTTTAGCGTTGCCGGGTCCTGCCGCAGGGCTTGGATCGCACCCACCAATTCGGCAATGTCGGATTCATCGTTATAGATGTGGGCGGCGACGCGCAGGTTTCCGTGGCGGGCTGCAACGATGATGCCTCGCGCTGCCAAGCCGCGTGCCAGTGCCGAAGCGTCCAAGCCCTCGAATCGGGCTGCGACGATATGGGTGCCCCTGTTCACGATAGTGGCCCCGACGGCCTCAAGCGCAGCCCCCGTCTTCGCCGCCAGATCCAGCACACGTGCCTCAATCACGTCCGGTCCGATCTCTAGCATCATGCGGATCGATTCGGCCAACCCATACAGGGACGGGAAATTGAGCATTCCTCCTTCGTACCGGTCGGCACCGTCCGGAAATTCCGGAGCTCCCTTGTTCAGCGAGTCCACGGAGCGCCACCCCTTGTCGCTCCGCCAACCAATCACAGCCGGATCGAGCACACGCCGCAGTTCCGGCGACACATACATGTAGCTGGCCCCGTTCGGTGCCATCCCCCATTTGTAGGGATCGACCGCAAACATGTCGGGACGCAGCGCCGCGACGTCGAACCGCAATGCCCCGACGCTTTGTGTGCCGTCAATGTAGATCAGGGCCCCGGCTTCACGGGCCATCCGGCAAATTCGATCCAGATCCGGCGTGTAGCCGTTGGAGTAGCTGGCGGTGCTCAGCACAACGGCCTTTGTGCCGGTCGGCAATTCCGACAATTCCGGCACTTCCACCAATTCCACCCCGCGCTGGCCCAGGAACCGGCCATAGTAGAACTGGTTGGGAAACTCGTCCGGCAGGGTGGCGATCTTATCGCCCGGATTCCAGTTCATTCCTCCCAGAAAGAGGGACAGCGCCTCGGCTGCGGTGGAAAGAAACGCAACATCGGCGGGCTGGCAATGGATGAGCCTGCCCACCAGCGCCCGCAGTTCATCCATATCGTCGAACCAGGCGAGGAAATCCAGGCAAGCGAGGGCATCGCGGTGGGCGAAATGGGCTTGGACCGCAGCCACGGTCCGAAGAGGCAGTTGCCCGTAGGTTGCCGAGTTCAAGTAGGTGCAACCCTTCAGCGCCGGAAACTGTTCCCGAAACAGCTTCCAATCGGTTGTCGTAGTCATCGTGATGCCCCCCATGCCGAAACCACCGCATCCAAAGCCACCTCGGGAGTCAAATCCCGTACTTCGAGGGTCTTGCGGTTGAACAACTCCACCAACCCCAAGGCCAGCTTCTTGCCGCCAATTGTGATGCGCCACGGGATGCCAATGAGATCCGCATCCTTGAACTTGACGCCCGGCCGCTCGTCGCGGTCGTCATGGAGCACATCGCAACCGAGAGCCGCCAGTTCCGACGCGAGTTCCACCGCGGTGTCGCGAACCGCTTCGTCCTTGGTATTGACGGGCGTCACAACAACATCGAATGGAGCCACACCCACCGGCAGGAACATCCCGTTTTCATCGCGACCCGCCGCAACCCCTGCCGCAATCCCTGCCGCGACCAACGCTTCGAGGATTCGCTCCACGCGGATCTCGCCCAAACATGCAAGGGGAGGAACGGCACCGCCCATCTTCCGCAGGAGCGCCACTTCGATGGCGGGCTCGGCGGTTAGCGCTGCGCCTCCGCACTGGCCGCAGATATCGCCGACCGCCGCGCGCCGGAGATTGAAGTACTCTGGCTGGAAATCACGTCCCGGCGTGACGTTGCGGAGGTGGTAGTCGGTGCGGTTGGCCCCTGAAACCATGTTGCGGCGGCCTTTCAGCGCCAAATCGGCTATCGTACGGATCCTGGCACCGACCGGCCCCAAAGATCCAGGTTCCGCCCCGAACCAGTCGGCGATTTCGGATTGAGTCGCGGGCCTGTACGAGCAAGCACCCATGGCCGCCAGAAACCGTGGACCACTCATTTGGTCATCGCCACGCACCATGACCAGGACGGGAGCACCGTCGGCCACCAATACCAAGCTTTTCATTTGCGAGGAGCCGGGCAAGCCGGTGAACTCGGCAACTTCGGCAATCGTCTTGCGGCCTGGCGTATGGAACGGTTCCGG
>CAITMP010000846.1 GCA_903893525.1 uncultured Acidobacteriia bacterium
CGGACGGGAGGCTCTGGCACTCGATCCGGACAAGCCCACCGCATTGATGATGTTCGGTGGCGAGGGCTCGGCAAAGATGTTGGACATCGCCCGCCGGGTGAACAATTCGAACCTCGACGTCCAGATCATCGCCATCTGCGGCAAGAATAAAGAGCTGTTCGAGGCACTGCAGTCCATGCCACGGCGCATTCCGCTTCACGTGGAGGGATTCACCCGAGAGGTGCCCAAGTTCATGCGACTGGCGGACTTCTTCATTGGCAAACCCGGTCCGGGGAGCATCAGCGAGGCAGTCGCGTTGGGCCTGCCGGTCATCGTGGAATGCAATACGTGGACGCTCGCCCAGGAGCGCTACAACGCGGAATGGGTGGAGGAACAGGGCGTCGGAATCGCTCTCAGGAGCTTCCGCAAGGGAATTGTGGACGCAGTGGCCCGGATGGTGGATCCGGTCCAGCGGGGTCGCTTCAAGGAATTCGTCGCCCGGCAGAAGAATCGTGCCGTGTACGAGATTCCGGACATTCTCGAAAAGATCCTCGCCGCATCCTCGAAATGACGGTCCAGTCCGCCCCGGACCACTGCCCGGAGCCTCCGCCGCCACAAAGATATTCACATCGGTTTACAAACGTGATATAAAGGAACTCTTGAAACGTTAAAAGATCGGCAGGGACGCTTTGGCCTGTCCGCTCGCTTGACGGCACGTTCATTCGCGTTTCCGGGTGCCGAGTCCGCTCCGGTGGTTGGAGCACCTAGTTCCAGTAGCAGTACAAACGGAGTCTCAGGGGGTCCGTTCGATGAAATTGAAGAAAATCGCAGCATCGCTCATGTTTACGCTGCTGGCCTTGATGCCAGCGGCAAATGCCCAAACCGTGACTGGGTCGTTGTCGGGAACCGTGGTTGACGCCGGCGGAGCCGTCGTCGTGGGTGCCAAGGTCCAGCTGATCAACGACATCACCAAACAAAACCGCGAATTCGTCACCAGCAGCACCGGCGACTTTGAATTCATCAGCATCATTCCCGGCGGCTACAGCATCAAGGTTGCCCAAGCGGGATTCAAGACCTACGAACAAAAGAACGTGACCGTCAGCTCCCAGGAGCGCGTTGACGTCCACACCATCCGTCTCACGGTCGGCGACGTCGCGACCACCATCGAAGTCCAGTCGGAAGCCGCGCACGTCGCAACCGACAGCTCGGACCGCTCGATGAACGTCAACCTCCAGCAGATCGCAGACACACCCACCCGCGGCCGCGATTTCAAGGCCATCATCAAGACTCTTCCGGGCGTGCAGGATCTCAGCAACCACGATTCGCGCGGCTGGGGTGGTGACACTCCAACCGTCAACGGCGGCCAACAGGGCCAGGTTGTCGTCACGCTCGACGGTATCGTCAGCCAGGATTCCGGCAACTACTCGATGAACAGCACGCTGTCCCCGAGCCCGGATGCCATCGGCGAAGTCAAGCTCCTCGTTTCCAACTACACCGCGGAATACGGCGCCCGCAACGGCGGCCAGATGAACGTCACCATCAAGAACGGTACCGACCAGTTCCACGGAACCGCCTACTATGACTGGCGCCACGAAACCATCGACGCCAACGAGTTTTTCAATAACAAGCTCGGCGTTGTGAAGCCACGCTACCGTTACCAGAATCCCGGATTCACCCTCGGCGGCCCGCTGGTCATCCCCGGCGTGCGTTTCAACAAGGACCGCAACCGCCTGTTCTTCTTCTTCTCTTGGGACAAGCTGAACAACCACGGCGTTGCCGGCCCGAACCGCTACACGATGCCCACGGCCGCTGAAAAGACCGGCGACTTCTCAGCATCCATCAACCCCAACGGGTCGGCGATTCTGATCCGCGACCCGAATACCGGCCAGGCGTGTGCCGCCGCCGGCGGCCCGGGCTGCTTCGCAGGCAACAAGGTTCCGGCCAGCCGCATCAGCGCCATCGGCGCGGCGATGTTGGCACGTTTCCCGAATCCCAACACGGTTGACCCAACCGGTGCCCGCCAGTACAACTCGATCTTCCAGTTCACCAACACGCAGCCCCGCGAAGACAAGATCCTCCGCGTCGACTACAACATCAGCTCCAAGGACACGATGTTCGTGCGTCTGATTCAGGACAACTTCGAGAACGCCGGCTACGGCGCCATCCTCGGAGCCATCGGCGATGGCTGGGGCCAGTTCCCGCACAGCTACCACAATCCCTCGGCGGGTGCGGCGATGACGTATGTCCACACGTTCCGTCCGAACCTGATCAACGAACTGACCGCGGGCATCAACCGCAACCACCAGGGCAATTCACCCACGGAACTGACATCGTTCGCCGCCAGCCAGCTGCCCTTGAAGGACGCGGGCGGGCAGACCTTGGCCCTGCCGAACCTCTTCGGTGCCAACTACCTGAAGCTTCTCCCGCAGGTCAACTTCGGCTTGCCGTCGGGCTTCAGCGCCCAGTCGGCCCCCACCGGTATTCCCAACCTGCCCGGTTTCGGTTTCGACAGCCGCTGGCCGTTTGATGGAACCGACGAATCGCAGAACCTGAACGACAACGTCACTTGGATCAAGGGTGCCCACACCGTCAAAGGTGGCCTCTACATTGAAAAGGAAGCCCGCAACGTTTCCGTGTATTCGGTCTACAATACCGCTGGCACGTACTACTTCGGCTCCGATCTCGGCAACCCGGTCGACACCGGCAACCCCTTCTCGAACGCCCTTACCGGCAACCTCTACGGTTACGGCGAGGACAACAAGAAACAGATCAACCACGCGCGTTACACCCAGGTGGAATGGTTCGCCCAGGATACATGGAAGTTCAACAAGCGTCTGACCATCGACGCCGGCGTGCGCTTCCAGTTCATCGGGACCCTCCGCTCGGAAGGCGCAACCTTGGGTTCGTTTGATACCGCCTCTTACAGCGCCACCGCTGGCGGCCAATTGCTCTACCCCACCTGCACCGTGCCGGTTGGCGGCAGCGTGAGTTGCCCCACGGCCAACAAGGCGTCGATCAACCCGATCACCAAGAAGGTCTACCCCTACTCCCAGCAGGGCACGTTCGACCCGGCTTCCTACCCCGCCGGCGGACTGCCGTTCTCGGGTATCAAGACGGCCAAGACCATGCTGTTTGACAACCCCCCGATCCAGATTTCGCCCCGCATCGGTCTCGCCTATGACGTGTTCGGCAACGGCAAGACCGCCATCCGGACCGGCTTCGGCATCTTCATTGGCCGCTCATTCACCGTGGACACCATCGGCGCGACTGGCGCAGGCACCGGCCCGATCGCGGCTCCGCCAAACTTCGTGGCTCCCCTGATCCTCAACACCAACATCAGCAGCCTCGTCGGCTCCACCGCGGTCTACACCCCGCAGGCCACCACAGGCGGCTCGCTCCACCTGAAGCCCCCGGCCACCTACAACTGGAGCTTCGGCGTCCAGCAGGATCTCGGCAAGGGCTTCGTTCTCGACGTTTCCTACATCGGCAACGTTGCGCACAACCAGTTCAACCAGGGCCGCATCGACTTCAATGCCGTGAAGCCCTACACGACCTGGACCCCGACGGGCGGGGCCAATCCGAAGTACCTTGATCCGACCAGCGGCAATGGCGGCACTGCGGGCTTCTACTCCACCAACTTGATCCGCGCACTTTCGGGCGGGTACAACTGGGGTGCCATCCAGGGCTACACCATGGACGGCGAATCCAACTACAACGCTTTGCAGGCCAGCGTCAACCGCCGCTTCTCCAAGAAGCTGCAATTGGGCGGGAACTACACGTGGTCCAAGACCATCACCTACAACCGCAACCAATGGGTGAATGACTACCTGTTGAAGAATGTCACCGGCAACCGTCCGCACGCCGTCAACCTGAACTGGGGCTACGATCTTCCGAGCGTGTCCAAGTACATGAACAACGTTGTGACCAAGACGGTGTTTGACAACTGGCATTGGTCCGGCGTCAGCACCCTGTTCTATGGCTCGAACCTGGCCATCAGCTGCGGTGCCAACGGTGCCCCGATCGGCTACTGGACTGGCACGCCGACCGGTGGCTTCCCGTTCCGCTGCCAGCAGAACGGCAGCCTCTGGCTTGACGGCAACGCTTCCCCCTCATCGGTGTGGAGCGGCCTGAACTCGTCCCTAGCCAATGCCGATCCGAAGTTGTGGTACAACTTCAACCCGGCCAGCTTCGTCCTGCCGTCTGCCACCTCGTATGGCATCGGCAATGCGCAGCCGACCATGACCTATGGTCCGGGCGTGATCAACTTCGACATGGCCCTGCAGAAGGAAGTGAACATCCCGATCCGCGAGCACAACACCACGTTGAGCGTCAAGATCGAGGCGTTCAACGTCTTCAACCACTTCAACCCCGGCAATCCGGCGACCGGCCTTTCCATCAACTGCAACGCTGTCAACGGCGCTTGCACGACCCCAACCCTGAAGGACTACACCTCGACCACCTTCGGCACCATCACGTCCGCGCAGGTTCAAGCGCGCCACGCGTCGGTGACGTTCCGGTTCCGGTTCTAACCCTTCGCAAAAGCGGTAGTGAAAAGGCCCCGTCCGGTTCTCCGGGCGGGGCTTTTTGCGTGTGATGGAAAGATCCAAGCATTGGATGCACCACTTTCCGTTAAGGCCCGATGGCGGCCCAACAACCGGTCATCCCACCGCACAAGCTCGGGCTTGCCAGCTTCGATCATGTGGAAATCCGGGTGATCAGGGTTGATAACGATATTGCGTTCTCGCTGAACAACAACGGAGGGCACGACCAGAATCGGCGACCGGACGTCGGCAAGCCAGCGGTCGCCGAAACTTTTGGCAACCGACGAGTCGGGTTGGTCCCACCCTGGGATAGTCTCCGTATCAAGAGTTTCGACAGCCAAGCTTAGAGGGATCCGGATCTCCACGCACGCCTGGCTCTTTGGAATGCCTCCGGTGGCATGCACCAAGATCTCCAGCATCGCGCCCGCAAAGGTCTCCGAAGCGTAGATCACGCGCCGCCCGGGCGAGTTCCACCTCCCGCCAAACCGCATTGCGCCGGTGCCATCAAAGATCGGATACCGAATATCGGCGATGCGGAACGCGCGCCGCGGAACTTCAGACGGGAAGGCCATACAGAATGCGGGCCATTACCATTTCGGCCTGCCGTGCTCCGAGCTCCGTCAGAGCGGCGTCCAGCGGAGTTTTTCCACCAATTTCGGGGTGCGGAGTCGTCAGGAATCGGCGGGTCTCCACCGGGTCCTGCCAGACCTCTTCCGCCAGCGCGATGACACGGGCCATGCGTTCGGTCCGTTCACTCTCGGCATGGCTGAGGTAGCGGGTACGGCGTTTGTATGTCGCCTCGGGAACCACGCGGTACATCAAAGCCCGTTGCTCGACGGCACGCGGGAAAACACGGCGAGCGACATTTTCGAGCGCGGCCTTGGGCAATCCGCGCTCCACCGTGTTGGCGAGCTCAAGAAGTGTCGCGCACGGCCCGCCCAGAATATCCGGTCCGCCGAGGATGTCTCCAACGTGTGTTGACTGCACGTCCAAATGGTATCACTTGGCGGCAGCAACGTCGGCAATTGAGCCGGGATCCCGTTCATTAGTTCTTCTCCAGAATCCGCATCACCGCCCGCGCCAGTTCCTGGAATTCCAAGTGCCCCGCCGACCCCTGCGCGAATTCCCCCACCGTCAAGCCCCGGTCCACGGCTTCCGCCACACCGACCCGCTGCGTGATCCCCCCCAACACCTTCTTCCCCATCGATTCCAGCTCAGGCGTCAGCATCCGGCCCAAAACCGTGTTCGGGACCACCTTCGAAGGCACAAACCGCACCCGCGGTCGCTTCGACTTCCTCTCGCCACGCACCTTCAATGCCAGTGCGAGCGCGTCCTTGAGCGCCAACAAATCCAAGCGCGATGGACCGCACGGCAGCAGCGCCAGATCTGCCACAGCCATTGCGGCCCGGGATGTCTCGGGCGCACCCGGCGGCGTGTCGATCACGACAATGTCGACACCCTTGGCCCGTTTCACCGCTGACAGGATGTAGTCCGGCTCCCCATCCTCGATCTTGCGCACAATCCGGGCCAAAACCCCATCCCCGAGAGACGCCCACGCGACCAGGCTATGCTGCGGATCGGCGTCCAGAAGCAGCACGGACTTACCCATCGCGACCAACTCCGCAGCCAGGTTGCCCGCAATCGTCGACTTCCCGATCCCGCCCTTCCGACCAACGACTGCGATCACATCCATTCGTCCATTATCCTTGAAAGTTCATGAACAGACTGGAAGAACTTCGCCGCCGCCATGCCGCGGCCGAGGATGGCGGTGGCAGCCAGCGCCGCGAAAAACAGCACCGCGAAGGCAAGCTCGCCGTCCGCGAACGGGTGGAGTTGCTTCTTGACGAGGGCACCTTCGAGGAAATGGACAAGCTGGTCCAGCACCGTTGCCGCGATTTCGGCATGGACGGCCAGACCGTTCCGGGCGACGGATTCATTACCGGCTACGGCCGCATCAACGGCCGCCTCGCCTATGTCTTTGCCCAGGATTTCACGGTCTTCGGCGGCTCGCTCTCCGAAACCAACGCCCGCAAAATCTGTAAAGTGATGGATTTGGCGCTCAAGGTGGGTGCACCCGTCATCGGCCTCAACGATTCCGGCGGAGCCCGCATCCAGGAGGGCGTTCTCTCGCTCGGCGGCTATGCCGACATCTTCCTCCGCAATACGCTCTCCAGCGGCGTCGTGCCGCAAATTTCCGCCATCATGGGACCGTGCGCGGGCGGCGCGGTCTATTCGCCCGCCATCACCGACTTCACCTTCATGGTGGCCAACACCAGCTACATGTTCGTCACCGGTCCCGATGTTCTGAAGACGGTGACGCACGAAGAGGTCACCAAGGAGGAACTAGGCGGCCCGATGACCCACAACGCCACCAGCGGCGTGGGACACTTCATCGCAGCCGACGACGCCGATTGCATCCGCATGATCCGCGAACTGATGGGTTTCCTGCCGCAAAACAACCGTGAGGATGCGCCCCGGCGCGCCTGCACGGACCCTGTCGACCGCGCCGATCCCGAACTGGACAGCGTCGTTCCAGCGGAATCCAACCAGCCCTACGACATCAAGGACGTGATCCGCCGCGTGGTCGACGACGCCGATTTCTTCGAGGTCCACGAGCATTTCGCCCGTAACATTGTGGTTGGCTTTGCGCGCATGGACGGCAGGCCGGTCGGTATCGTCGCCAACCAACCGGCGTTCCTGGCTGGCTGCCTCGACATCGATTCCTCGGTCAAAGGGGCGCGTTTCGTCCGCTTCTGCGACGCTTTCAACATCCCGATCATCACTTTTGAGGACGTCCCCGGCTTCCTCC
>CAITMP010000847.1 GCA_903893525.1 uncultured Acidobacteriia bacterium
AGTTCATGGTTGGCAAAAAAGTGGAGCAGCCGCCCCCGATCCGCCTCATTTTCAATACGCTGTATTCCGGGGAATCCCGCCTTGGCGCTGTCACCGGCTTTGAAAACCAGGCGATCGGGCCGACCGGGTTGTTCCGGGGATGTCCCTGCGGTTCCTGGATTCTCGTCCGTCCATACACCCGGGTCGGCGAGCTTTTCCTCCAGGGAGGTGGCCTCTATGACACGGACTGCCCATTCCCTTAGTTCCATGGTGATTGTGATGGCATTGAACGCGGCGTGGAGAGACTGGCGGCGGAAAGATACACCTGCGGCGGTTCGCTGCCAAAAAGGGACGCTTCGCATCCGATGTCAGCCGCACTGTCCCGGTTGTCTCGAAACCGTAACCTCGCACGGTCATCCATTGTGGTAGGAGCTTTGAGACACATGGGGCGCTATATCCGCCAGATTCGCCAAAACCGAACAATCCGGCGGCGATGACCGCGGAATGAACTTCCCATTCAACACTGTAAACTTGATTGACTGGATCAAAACTGAAATAAAGAACAACCATGAAACCGATCAACCGCATCACCGTCAGCCTTCTGGCCTCGGGACTGATGATGGCGGGGACAGCCTGGGCGCAGGACCTCGTCACCTATCCCGACAAGCCGTTCGGGTTGACCCTCGTCAACATCAACAACCCCATCCCTCCGGTGGTGGTCACGAACGCGGACAAATCCATCTCCATCACCGCCGGCGGCGGAGATACCTATGATAACCCGGACTCGTTTACCTTCGCCTATCAACAATTGACCGGGGACTTCGATATCAAGGTTCGCGTCATCAATCTTTTCGCGACAGATCCGAGGGGGCAGGGCTCACCCAAAGCCTCGCTCATGGTTCGGGCCGATTTGACGCCCGGTTCGCCCAATCTTCAGATCAACGCATTGCCGACGGATGCGGACCCCAACAACCCCTCGGACACGGATTCGAGTCGACACGGACAAATTGAAAGTGTTGGACGCTTTTTTCCTGGAGCTGGGAGTGACGATGTTCCGGGTGTTCAAGCAAAATACGGTGGCGATACCACGGACAATTACTATTCGACCTATCCGGATCTTTGGTTGCGTATTCAGCGGCAGGGCAACCGATTTCTGACCTATTTTGCCAATACCAATCCGGCGGCCGGAAATTTTGGCACCAATGGCTGGAACCTTGTCATCTCGACCCCAGGCGGAACAAATTTTCCGCCGACACTTTACGTGGGCCTGAGCACGGTGGCGCACAATGGCGATCTCAACAGCGAGAACATCGTCACCTCGACCTATGCCGCGTACGGTCCGACCGAACACCCGAGCATTCCCACACTGGCAGGTAGCCCCGTGGCGGAAGATCAAAGGCCGGGTGTTTATCCGACCGGAAGCGTGATTGCCGCCAACTGGCAGATGACCGTGCCGGACGACGGCATTGGCTTTGCTGCTGGAGACACCACCACACCGACTGAGATTATCTGGAATAGCGGTGGCTTTGGATCGGTCTCCCGCGACGTGCTGCTGGCCATCAACGGCGAGGAAACGACCCCGGGTGTCTCGACCGCCCGTTATCAAGCCGGTGCGCTTGATTTCCTGATCAGCCCCCGCGACCCCGTCGCTTCCACCAACAACCTCGGACCGTACACCAATCCGCTGCGTCAACGTTATGGTTCAGGGGATCCGACGGTACCCGCTAGTCAGGCCTACGCCCCCAATCCTTTGTATGGCTTTGTCTACTCCGTGGTAGCGCGCAATGGTGCCGACTGGAATGACGGTGCTCCGGCATTCCATGCAATGACCTACGTTCAACTCGATGATGGTGCAACCGGCAAGGGCTATGACCTGCTGACCGGCGAATTCAAAGGTGCCCAGTTTTATACCCGCGTCACCAAATTGGTAACGGGCCCTGGCACTGACCCCGCCAGCAATCTTGGCAACCTGCAGCGCTGCGCCATCAGCCATTCCACTGCCTGGTTCCCCTATCAGCAGGGCTGGGCAGCCGGTTACTTTGCCAGCGCCAAGTCGGACTATGATGCCAACAATCCCGATTGGACGCCTTCCCAGCATTGGCACCGTGGAAATGGTTATGGCCTGTTCAGCGGTTCCGCTGTCAACGGACCCGTCAGTTCGGGCTATCCCTATCAGGTGAACGTGCTGACCTGGCTTCCTCTCGATTCAACGCCCACGTACGGCGGTTTGGCCGACCTCCATCTGCCCGGTGTCAATTCGCTGACCGACGGACTTCTCTTCACCATTGCCAACAACGAAGGTGACAGTCTTCGAGGAACCTACGCTAACAATGCCCCGAAACCCGACGGTTCCGG
>CAITMP010000848.1 GCA_903893525.1 uncultured Acidobacteriia bacterium
GCCAGCAGCGGTCCGGCACAGAGAACAAACAAACCAAGATTGCGCATTAGACGAACAGATCCACAATCTCGTCGTCCGACACGAACTCGGTCGCGCCGAGGACGTCCACGTACCGGTAGGCCCGTTTCGATGGCGTATTCGTCATCTCCTTGCGCCAGTCTATCCCCAAGGCGCTATAGATCGACGCGTAGATGTTTTCGGTGCGGGGCTGGATCTTCCGGTACTTCCAACCAGTATCGATAACCTTTTCACCCGTGGCGTCGGTGTTGCCGATGATCCGACCCGGTTTTACGCCACCGCCTGCGAACAGGGAGAGGTACGCCTCGTTGTAGTGGTGGCGTCCGGCGATACCATTCAGTGCCCCAGGAACGCGACCAAACTCGGTCACCATCACCACCATGGTTTCGTCCAGCAGCGTCTTGCCGATTTCGCGGGGCGAGGGTGCGGCAGCCAAGTCGCGCAGCAGGTTCGCCATGGCCCGGTCGAATTCGTTGCACCGGATGTAGTGGTTGGATTTGGCGTTGTGGTCGAAAATCGCCTTGTGGTGGTCCCAGTCGGTGTGGACAATGTGGATGTACCGCGTCCCGGCATCGGCCTGAACCAAATTGCGGGCGAACAGGCAGCTCAGGCCGACTTGGTTGTCACCGTACCGCGCCTTTTCGGCGTCGGCCATCTGGAAAACCTTGGGCCAACGGGCGTCTCCCAATATTTGGTAGGCGCTCTCCTGAAAACTCCTGAAGCCTGTAAACGACCGGTCACGCCCCGACCGGGAAGGCGACAGCGACTTGTCCAGTTCCGAAAGCAACCGGTAACGCTCCTGCAGCAGCTGTAACGCCTCTCCCTCGACGGAGGTGGCTCCCCCGCCTGTCTGCAAATTGATATCCAGCACCGAATGGCGCGGAGGCAGGAAGCCGGTCGAGAGCGCTCCACAACCCGAGGTATCCAAGCCGCATCCAATGTAGGTGGGGAAAGTGTCGGACTCGCGCCGCAACTTCTCGTACTCGTAGGCGACCACGGAGCCGACCGAAGGGATCTCCGGTGCCTGTGCCGGATTCAGCGGACGACCGGCCTGGGTGTAATACTGGCCGCGAAAGTGTACGACCTCATGGCTCTTGAGGGAGCGGACGATGGTGATCTTGTCCATCTCCTTGGAAAGTTCGGGAAACAGCTTGTTGGAGAGATACAGGCCATTGCGCACTTGGCGAACGTCCAGATCCTTCGGCGTGCCCTCGCCTTCCTTGAAATCAAAGGAATCAATATGGCTGAGGGCACCTGCCAACTCAATCACAATGGCGAAACGGGCGGTGCCGCGGGGATTGGCGTGGCCTGCCGCCCGCGCGTGGAAAGGCCAGAATGCCTGCTCCGCGAATGAGCCGAGGAGACCGTAGCCGCCGAGTTTCAGCAGGTCGCGACGAGCGGGGAGGAATTCGGATACAGTCTTGTTCAAGGGTATGCCCTCCTAAATCAGTTGAAATCGCAATCCGGCTAGTAGTTGAAAATGAACTCCGGGCTGTTGATGAGAGCCCATTGCAGGTTTTCAGCACCACGGCGACGGTCCTGGGAGAGAGCCTTGAGGGCCGTTTCCATTTCGGCACGACCGGGATTGCGGGCCAAGGTGACCATGTAGATCTTTTCCACAAGTTTCCGGTCATCCGCCGTATCGTTGAGCAATTGTTCCACCCTGCTGCCGTCCTTCGCCGCCACCCGCTCGGTAATCAATTTGGACTGCATCAGCAACATCGCCTGCAAGGATGACTGCGGTGTCCGCTTCGGCATGTCGTCGCGGTTGCTCTGGCCGAATGTGCGCAGGAACCCCTTGGTTTCGCTGCCGGAGGTACCGGGATCCGGCATCTGCATCACCATGCCGCCAGTTTTTCCCTTGGCCGGAGCCGAACCAGGCTTGCCGGTCGCCAGCGTGATCGCGTCATGCAATTCGGGTGCCGCCAGCATTCGGACGTACTTCCGGGCGTAGTAGGTGGAGTACTCCGGCTTCCACTCGCCGGGGAAGCTGGATGAAAGCTGGTATGCGCTCGACTTCATGATGGTGCGCACCACGGTCCGGAAGCTGTAGTTGCTGGATTGGAAATCCTTCGCCATTGCGTCCAGCAACTCGGGATTCGAGGGTTGGATTGTCCAAGGTGCGGGAGGAGGGTTCTTCGGGTCGAACCGGGCAAGATCGAACTCGTCGGCGGGTTCCACAATGCCGAATCCCATCAATTCGGCCCAGACCCGGTTGGTCAGTGTCCGGCTGAACTGGATGTGCCCGGTGATCAGCCGGGCCAGCTCGTCACGGTAATTCGCGCCCTTGGAAGGAGCCTCTCCGGTGAGG
Organism: uncultured Acidobacteriia bacterium; assembly: GCA_903893525.1. Classification (GTDB taxonomy): domain Bacteria; phylum Acidobacteriota; class Terriglobia; order Bryobacterales; family Bryobacteraceae; genus BOG-234. The sequence continues at coordinate 2,330 of CAITMP010000848.1, forward strand.
AAGAAGCGCGGCTCGGCTGCGTTGCTACCCCGCCGCGGCACGCGCACTATACTAACGGCCTTGGCATCGTAGCCCGGCCCGAGATCATCCACCGTGTATTCCGTGTTCGCCTGGTAGCCGAACTCCCAGTTCATGATCTGGCGCGTTTTGCCGTAGAACGCCGCTTGGTTGAAGAAATCGGCGCGCTTCCGTCCGGCCAGATACAGATTCACCTTTTCCAGATGCCGGGCACCATCATGGCACGAGACACACGCCAGGTTGAGACCGAGGAAAACCTTGCTGTAGGTGATGGTGAACTCGTCAACGGTGTCGTTCTGGTCCACCAGATCGTGCGCATCGGGCTCGGTCGGGTCATCCTTTGCCTTGACGAAATCACGGGCATAGTAGAGGCCTCCGGGAAC
>CAITMP010000849.1 GCA_903893525.1 uncultured Acidobacteriia bacterium
AGCTTTCGGAAAGCCCCAACATTCAAACCCCATAGCCGACCGCTGCCTGCGGTTTCGTTCACCGCCCGGTCGCGTCCGCTTTTCCGGCCCGGACATTACCCCCACCCCCGCATCAAGCCCCGGAAAACCCGGATGCGACCTTTGTCAGTCACAACAATCTTCAGAAATCTAAAATTCCCCGTAACCCTATCAAAAGAAACCAGAACGGTCGCGCCTGCAGCCGTAGTTTCCACGCCCCAACGTTCGTTTTCCAGCCCCCTCCGAGCTACCATCACGGCGCGATGGAAAACACGAACCAAGCCAACCTGACCCAAAATTCGCCCAAACCCCGCAGCCCCGCCCAGATCGCCGCCTCCCGCGCCAACGGGGCCAAATCCAAAGGTCCCGTAACCCCAGAAGGCAAGGCCATCTCCGCCCAGAACGCCGAACGCCACGGTATCTTCGCCAGCATTTGCACCATCCAGGGCGAAGCGCCCGAACTTTTCGCCAGCCTCATCGCCGACCTCTACGAAACCTGGACCCCCACAGACGAGCACGAGCGCGCCCTCGTCGACACCATGGCCATGGCCCTCTGGCGTCGCACCCGCATCGCAGCTCTCGAATCCGCCGGCATCAACCTCCAGCTCGCCAAGTCCGAAATCCAAAACCCGGAAACGACCCACCATTATCTGGCCATCACCTCGCTCGCCGAGGAGAGCCGGTCCTTCGAACTCCTCAACCGCTACGAGGCCCGCTTCACCCGCATGTACGAACGCGCGGCCCGATCCCTAATGGCCTACCGCAAATTCCGCCAACAGGAGCTTGCCGCTCTGGAGACGGCCCCAACTCCGGCAGACCCACCAAGTGCTGACGCCCCCCCAACCCCCGAACCCGAAACCAAAAATGAGAAGAACGAACCCAAGCCCACCCTAACCCGCCCCACTGGACGCGGAGCCCGACGCCTCAGAAGATGGCAAAAGCGCCACCCGGCACCCCAGACCAACACAAAAACAGCCGAACCCCACCACTAACCACTCCGCCAAAACGGGGAATAGTCAAAATCCGACTCCCGAATTTCCCCGGTCACGCCCGCACCAGGGAAATTCTCAACCTAATCTCCACTCAATGCCCTCAACAACTTGCAGCCCAACCACGCCCCAATCCGCCCGCCGAACCCCCAAAATTCCTCCCGCCCCCGTGCTATCCACTAAACCGTGACGAACACCTATTGCCAAATCTCGTGGGAAGGCCGAATTCGTCGAGAACGGCACCTCGGTCTTCGCCCGCGACCTCATCGAGGCCGCCATCGACCCAACCATAAAGCCTCTAAAGACAACCCTGAACCTATGCCCCCACGCCTAAGCACATGGCCGTGGGCGGGCAATCTTGCCCGAGCCGACTTTCACTCGGCCTTAACCAAAAGTGCGACGACCCGGAGCGTGGACCGGCGACCTGGTGATTGGAACAAAAAAAGGGCCGACATCCCAAAACAGGATGTCGGCCCGGTGTTTGCAGTTGAAGACGGTCTAGAAGATCAACCGCATGCTGACCTGCCCGCGACGCACGTTCGTGCCGTCCGGGAAGCCTTGCGAAGCGCTCGGGCTGCCGTAGCTGGCGATCGGGCTGAAAACACCCGTCGCCGTATTGAGCGAGTATTCCGCCGACCGGCGGCTGGTGTCGTACGGCGTGTTGAAGATGTTGAAACCTTCAAACTGCAAGTACAGCTTGACCTTTTCGTTGATCGGGAAGATCTTCGCAATACGGGCGTCCACGCGGTAAATCCGGTCCAGATTCAGGTTGTCCACCGGCTGCCACGGTACCCGGCTGCTGCCGCCGGAGCCATTGATGGAACCGGTGAACAGCGCGCCCGGGAAGGCCGAGCCGCTGATCGTAACCGTCGAAAGCAGCGGCTGGGAGGACTGCAAGGTCGTGATCTGGCTCAACTGCCAACCGTTGATCACCTGCCGTGCCAACCACGTGTTGCTCTTGGTGAAGGTCGGATTCCAGACAAAGTTGATCGTCATCCGATGCCGCGTGTCATTGGCGGAGGAGCCCTTGTCACCGGCGTAGTCGCCGTTGATCAAGCTGCTCGGCGAGCCGCTGAAGAAGATGTTGTTGCCGCCACCACTCTGGTTGAAGTCAATCGCATGGCTCCAAGTGTAGGCCACCGAGGACTGGAATCCGTGGGAGTAGGTCTTGCGCAACTGCACCACAAGGCCGTCGTAGTAGGCGAGTCCGCCGTTTTCCACTTGGTTGATCCGCTGGTAGCGGGGGTCGGGACGAGACCCACGGTAGGTGGGGGTCGTGTAGGAACCCTTCGTCGCGCCGGAAGCGTCCGTGTAGGTAAAGGTAACCGGCGCGCCCAGCGGTCCAAGGTTCAGGTCGCGGACGGTGTAGAGGCGGACGCTTCGGCTCCAAACATACGAAGTGTTGAGGCTGAGTCCGGGAACGATCTCGCGCTCAATCCCCAGGTTGCCCTGTTGCGTGTAGGGATTGCGCATGTTCTTGTCGGCGAACGTGATGCTCGTGGTGCCAGCCGGCGGATTGAAGTCAGTCGCCGACAGGAAGTTCGGATACACCGGACCCGCCGCCAACTGCGCAGCAGTGGTCGCTTGGTACGAAATCGACTTCTGGTAGATGTTGTTGTTGATGAACAACGTGTTGATCAGGCCGGTCTGGTAGCGCGAGTAGAAAATGCCGTAGCCGATCCGCAGCAGAGTCTTGCGGTCCGGGGTCAGCGCATAGGAAACGCCGATGCGGGGCGCAAGGTTGTCCTTGGCCGACGGAATGATACCGGTCTGCGCATAGTCCGGGTTCACCAACTTGGGTTGCGGGATCTTCGCGTAGTCGTAACGGACGCCGTAGCTCAAAACCAAACGGGAGTTGACGCGCCACTGGTCCTGCGCGAACAAGCCGAGGTCGGTCACGTGCGTGTCGACGATGGGGTTGCCGAAACGCTGGGAGTAGCTGGTCCAGTTCTTCGTGCCGGTTGTGTTTCCCGAGTAGTCGGCGGCAAACAGGCTCAGCGTGTTGTAGCTGTAGGAGCCAAACTGGTTGGAAAGCTGGTTCTGGTAGTCCTCGGTGTTGGCGATATCGACGCCGGCCTTCAAGCTGTGCGCGCCCAGCGTCACGCTGATCGTGTCCGCGTATTGGAAGCGCTGCTCGCTGGGATTCAGGCGGGGATAGCTCGTGGCAACGCCCAAGTTCCCCGTGCTGTTCACGGTCAGGCCCGCGCGGCCCAAACCGGGATACAGGAAATCGGAGCTGGCCGCGTCGAACAGGCGGTCCTTGAACCAGCCGAAGCGGGCTTCATTCACGATGTTGGAGCTGATCACCGAGGTCAACCGGGCCAAACCATACCGGGTGCGCACCGTGGAATCGGCGTTGTTGCCGATGCCGTTGCCGTCGTTCAGGACCGCCTGTGTCTGGATGCCGTGGGGCGAAACCCAGCGCAGGTAGTTCAAGCTCAATGTCAAGGTGTTGCGTTCGTTGAAGTGGTAGTCGAGCTTGCCGAATGCCAAGTCCTGGTCGACCGTGCGGGGAATAGTGCCGAAGTTCCGCGTTGTCAGCATCTGGGTTGCCGCCGCGCACTGCGCCGGGGTGGCCGGAGCGCCGCAAGTGGCAACCAGCGTGCCCTGCGCGTTGAACAGGTTCGCGGTAGTGATGGACGCGATCAGCGGGAAATTGCGCTTCGTCTTTTCGTAGTTCACGAAGTAGAAAAGCTTGTTGCGGATAATCGCGCCGCCGACGCTGGCACCCACTTGGTGGCGCCACTCGGGGGGATTGAACGAGGCATACCGGTCACGGGCGTTCAAGCTGCGGTTGCGGAAGAACCAGTAGCTGCTGCCGTGGACACTGTTGGTGCCGCTTTTGGTGATCGTGTTGATCACGCCGCCCATCGCGCGCCCGTACTCGGCGGCGAAGTTGTCGGAGATCACTTGGAACTCCTGGACCGCGTCCTGGGAAATCTGGCTGGAAATGCGGGTCCGGCCGGCGTTCTCGTTGTAGTACTGGTCGGTCGTGTCGTTGCCGTCCGTGAGGAAGTTGTTGTGGCCGGCCACGCCGCGGAAGCTGATCAGGCCAAAGGTGCCGTCGGGAACAACGGCGGGTGTCATCAATACGAAGGAGTCGACGCGACGCCCGTTGATCGGCAGGTCCAGGATTTCCTTGCCGCTGACCAACTGGGAGACGTCCATCTTGGTGTCTTCCAAAAGTGCTGCCGTATCGGTTACGTCAACCTGGGTGGAAGTGGCTGCCACGGAGAGCTTCACGTGCAGATCGATGTTTTGTCCGACAGTCAGCGTAATACCCTTGGCGTCGTAGTTGCCGAAGCCGGATTTGGACACGGTAACCGCGTAACCGGCATCCGGAGTCAGAGCGGGAGCGCTGAATTGGCCGTCGTTGTTGGTTTGCAGCGTGCGCTTGATGCCTTTGGCGTCATTGGCGACGATGACAGCGGCCCCGGGAACTGCCGAGCCTGTCGCATCCTGCACGACACCGGAAATGCTGCCCAGACCCGCGCCCGATTGGGCGAAGCCGGAAGCGGCAAGGAGAGCCGTGAGCGATACAGCGGCTATTAGTGATCTCATACGATGAACCTCCATGAAGACTTTAGTGACCTCTCCCTATTGTATTTCCTCCACATTACGGGACCGTGACAATCCTGCAGGGAGATTGCAACAAGAGCTCAACCCCGCACCACGCACCAAGCACGGCAGTGTTCCAAAATAGAGGTTAAGAGGCTTTCCGAAACGCAAGTTCGGCGCAAGCCGTTTGTAGATCAGGCCGGTAATATCCACCGGTCGAGGACCAGAGGGAAATCAATTGCTCCAACGCTTCGCAGTTTTGACCACGGTTTTGATGGGAATTGCCTCCGTGATGCCCGCCAACGCGCAGTATGCCGACCGGTACGCCCTCGTATTGAGGGACGCCCCGCTGTCCTCGACATTCGCCACCCGCGCCGAAATGCTGGGACCCATGTCCACACCGCAGAGGCTGAAGATCGAATCCGCCCAGCAAACCGTCCGCCGCGAACTGGAAAACAGGAACATCGCAGTCACCGGTTCAGCGTCCACCCTGCTCAACGCCGTGTTCGTGGCCGCCTCGCCGGACCGCGTGGATGAGATGAAGGGACTGCCCGGCGTCCTCGGAGTCGTCCGTCTCCGCAAGTACAAACCCACCCTCAGCCAGGCTCTCCAAGTGATGAACGCGTCCGCCGCGTGGGGCTTGGTCGGGGGCCAGGCCAACGGCGGCAAAGGAATCAAGATCGGCATCATTGATTCCGGCATCGACCAGAATCATCCTTCCCTCCAGGACCCGAGCCTCGGCCCGGTCCAACTCCCCGGCGGTACACGCCACGCGACCAGCGACCCGGCTTTCACCAATTCCAAGGTGATCGTCGCCCGCAGCTATGTCCGCCAACTTGCTCTCGGCACCGGCACAATCGATCCAACCACCTCCAGCCCCGACGACTACTCCGCCCGCGACCATCTTGGCCACGGAACCGCCGTCGCCACTTGCGCCGCGGGCAACACCAGCAAGGACATTGTCTCCATCAACGGAATGGCCCCGAAGGCCTATGTGGGCAGCTACAAAATTTTCGGTTCCCCCCAGGTGAACGATTTCGCCACCGACGACGTGATCATCGCCGCACTGGAAGACGCCATCGCCGATGGCATGGACGTTATTTCGATGTCGGTCGGCGGCCCATCCATGACCGGTCCGCTGGATACGGGCGCAGCCTGCGGCAACCCTGCAGGGGTTGCCTGCGACCTTTCCGCGTCCGCATTTGAAGCCGCCGCGCAAAAGGGCGCACTCATCATCGCCGCCGCTGGTAATTTCGGTGCGTACGGCTGGGTGAACTACCCCACCTTTGGCACGATTTCCTCGCCTGCCGACGCGCCCTCCGTCCTGTCGGTCGGCGCCATCGCCAACACCCACGGATTCCAGATCGGCGTCCGAGTCAAAGGCTCCTCGGTTCCCGCCAACTTGGCGATCATCCCCGGACAATTCACGGATATTTCGTACTACTACTACGGCGCGCTCGCCGCACCACTGGTGGACGTGAGCAAGCTCGGCAACGACGGCTACCTGTGCACCGCAATTCCAGCCAACACCCTGCACGGAGCATTGGCGTTGGTCCAGCGCGGACCCCAGGGCGCAGCGGCTTGCTCGTTCGAAACCAAAATGCAGCTGGCAACCGATGCCGGTGCCGCCGGAGTCATCTTCTACGATTACCCCGGAAGTCCCGACTATCCCTTCTCGCCCAGCGGCCTTACAGGATTCAACCAACAGGCAGTTTTCATTTCGAATTCGGACGGCGCGAACCTCAAGGCGTTCCTCGCCTCCAACCCCGGTTACACCGTAACAATCGACCCGGCGGCGACCGAGATTCCCCTCACGGTGGGCCCCGAGCTCTCGTCCTATTCCTCCATGGGCCCGGCCCTTGGGACCAACGCGATCAAGCCCGACGTGCTCGGCGTGGGAGGTGGCAGCCAGAACGGCGACCTGATTTTCATGGGGGCGCAAAGTTTCGACCCCCTGGGCGACGTCTACTCCTCTACCGGCTACATCGCGGCAGCGGGTACCAGCTTCGCCACGCCACTGGTTGCGGGTGCGGCTGCGTTGGTCAAACAAGCCCATCCGACCTATACCGCTGCCCAAATTCGCTCCGCACTCACCAACACCACGGCGCAGGATGTCACCATTGACGATTCCGGCAACCCCGTCGGCATTACCCAAACCGGTGCCGGCCGGGTGGCGGTCGACGCCGCAATCAAGAGCACTGTGACGGTTGCCCCGACAATGCTTTCGTTCGGGTCCATCGCCTCCGGGACAATTTCACAAAAGATCCCGTTCACGCTGACCAACACCGGCACCACCCCGATCAACCTGGTTCTTGCAGTGGTCTCGACCACAGCCTCAACCGCCACGCTCGCGCTCGATAACAGCACCGTTCCGCTGGCGGCCGGCGCAACCACTACGATAACGGCAACACTCTCCGGCGCCGCCCCCGCAGCAGGTCTCTATTCGGGAGCCGTCACGGTAACCGGGGGAGCCGTACCGCTGCGGATTCCCTTCATGTACCTCCTACCCAGCAATTTGGTGGACGGGTCGGGCAACCTCTTTTCGGTCCTGGGCGACGGAAACGACGGAACTGTGGGCCGCGTGATTCCCGACGGCAAGGTGCAATTCCAAATCACCGACGCGGTGGGTGCACCGGTCGTGGGTGCCGCTGTCACTTTCTCTGTGAATGCGGGCAGTGCCCCGGCAACCCTCAGCCAAGTCTCGACAAAAACCGACCAGTACGGCATGGCTTCCGCCGTGGTGACCCTCGGGTCTCAGGCGGGCACCTACTCGATCGAAGGCTGCGTCGGCAAGTGCAGCATCCGGAACCTATACGAATACACATTCACAGGCAATGTCCGCAAGGCACCCTCGATCTCGCCCGGCGGCATCATCGGAGCGGCACCCACCGTTGCCAACGCCCCCGTTGCCCCCGGCTCCTACGCGTCGATTTACGGAGTAGGGTTGAGCGACGTCCTGGATTCAACAACCACGGCCAAGTTGCCCCTGGCCATGGACTACGTAACGGTAAGCTTCGACGTTCCTTCCGCCGGAATCAGCGTGCCTGGCCATCTCGTGTTCGTCAGCAGCGGCCAGATCAACGTCCAAGTGCCTTGGGAACTACAGGGCCAGAAATCGGCACAAGTCAAGGTTACGGTTGACGGCAACCCCGGCGGGGTTGTGACCTTGCCTTTGGCGGACTACTCGCCCGGCCTGTTCGAATACGGTGCGGGCAACGCGGCTGCCGTCGATCCGAACAACCTTGCCAACCCCATCATCACGGCCACGAATCCCGTGAAACGCGGCGGCGTCCTGGAACTTTTCGGCAACGGTCTTGGACCGACGAATAACCAGCCCGCCTCGGGCGATGTGGCCCCGTTGTCACCGCTCGCCACCACCAAGAGCCCGGTTACGGTAACAGTTGGCGGCCAACCCGCAACGGTCCTGTTCAGCGGCCTCACACCCGGCCTTCCCGGCCTCTACCAGATCAACATCACGGTCCCAACCAACATCGGCACCGGGGCGCAACCGGTGGTTGTCACGGTCGGCGGCGTCTCGTCGAAGGCAACTTCGATAACAGTAAACTAGCAGCCGGACAGCAAGTAAAAGCATCGGAGAGCGGGCCCTCGCTATCATTAGAGTTAGGAACGAGCGGTCCCCCTCCGTATGGCAATCAATTCCCCGCAGCAGTTTGGTGTAAATACTTGGCTTGAAGAAGAGATGCTTCAAGACTACCGGCGTGACCGGACATCGGTAGACCCGGTCTGGAAATCGGTCTTCGATGAGAACGGCACCACCGGAAACGGTGCAAACACAAACGGTGCCGGGCACTCCGGCCAGGCCAGTGCGCCTGCAAAGCCCGTCGTAACGGAAAAGGTCTCCGGCACGGACGAATTTACCCCCCTGCGCGGTGTCGCGGGCAAGATTGCGGAAAACATGGCCGCCAGTTTGGCGATTCCACTCGCGTCCTCCCAGCGCGTGGTTTCCGTCAAAGTCGTGGATGAAAACCGGCGGCTGATCAACCACCACCGGGCCCTGCTCGGACGGTCCAAAGTCTCCTACACCCATCTGATCGGCTGGGCCATCGTTCGCGCGGTGGAAGCGAATCCGGTTATTAATAACTCCTTTACGTGGAATGCCGCGGGCGAGCCCCTCCGCGTCACGAAGACCGAGATCAATTTCGGACTCGCGATCGACGTCGCGGGCAAGAACGGCACCCGCAACCTCGTAGTACCCAACATTCGCAACGCTGCCAAGCTCGGCTTCAGCGGCTACATGAAAGCCTTCGACGACCTGGTGGTCCGTGGTCGGGCCGGCAAGCTGATGCCGGACGATTTTGCCGGTACCACCATTTCGCTCACCAACCCCGGCACCGTCGGCACCATGGCTTCGAGCCCCCGTCTGATGAACGGCCAAGGCGCGATTGTGGCCGTCGGCGCCATGGACTACCCCGCTGAATACCGCGGCGTGGCCCCGGAAAAGATCATCGCGCTCGGCATCAGCAAGGTGATGTCAATCACTTGCACCTACGACCACCGGATCATCCAGGGTGCCGAATCCGGCCTGTTCCTCGGCAAGCTCCAGAACCTGCTCGACGGCGGCGACAACTTCTACGACGAAATTTTCGAGGCCCTGAAGGTCCCTTACGCCCCGGTCAAGTGGGCCGACGATGCGTTCGCCGCCAAGATGGACGAGCCCTCCGAGGAAGTTGTCAAGGAGGCCTCGGTTATCCAGCTTCTGAACAACTACCGGGTGCGCGGCCACATGATGGCCGGACTCGACCCGCTCGGCGCGGACCCCGAATACAACGCGGAACTCGATCCGCTGACCTACGGACTCTCCATCTGGGACCTCGACCGGCACTTCTTCGCCGGTACCCTCCAACACGCCTTCGCTGGACGCCGCCTGGTGCGCCTCCGCGAAATGATCGAATTGTTGCGGTCCACCTACTGCGGCAAGATCGGCGCGGAGTACATGTACATCCAGAAGCAGGAGGAGAAGGTTTGGCTCCAACTGCAAATGGAGACCGAAACGGGCATCTGGCCCAGTTCGGCACCGGAAAAACTGCGGATTTTGGAAGATCTGCTGCGCGGCGAGGAGTTTGAACGCTTCCTCGACCGGCGGTTCATTGGCCAGAAGCGCTTCTCGCTCGAAGGCGCGGAAACCGCCATCGCGCTGCTTTCCGATTTGGGAGCCCGTGCGGCTGCCGGCGGCGTGCAGGAAATCGTAATCGGCATGGCCCACCGCGGCCGCTTGAACGTGCTCGCGAACATCATCGGCAAGCCTCTGGGCCAGATTTTCTCCGAGTTCGAAGGCAACATCGACCCGGCATCCACCCAAGGTTCCGGCGTCGTGAAGTACCACTTGGGGGCCTCCGGCGTGATGGAGACCCAGGCGGGCGACATTACGTTCTCGCTGGCCTCGAATCCGAGCCACCTGGAAGCGGTCAACCCGGTCGTCGAGGGCATCGTCCGTGCCAAGCAGGAGGAAATTGGCGACGACAAGCGCCTCAAGGTCCTACCGCTGCTGATCCACGGCGACGCCGCGTTCGCCGGTCAGGGCGTGGTGGCTGAAACCCTCAACCTCTCCCAGCTGGACGGCTACTGCACCGGCGGCACCATCCATCTGGTGATCAACAACCAGATCGGATTCACCACCCTGCCCGGCGATTCGCGATCCACGCTCTACGCGACCGACGTGGCCCGCATGGTCCAAGCCCCGATTTTCCACGTCAACGGCGACGATCCGGAAGCCTCGGTCCGCGTGATGCGCCTCGCGTTCGACTACCGCCAGAAATTCCAGCGCGACGTCGTCGTCGACATGGTCTGCTACCGCCGCCACGGCCACAACGAAACCGACGACCCGGCCTACACCCAGCCGATCATGTACCGGAAGATCGAGAAACTGCCCTCCGTTGCGGTGCAGTATGGCGACAAGCTGGTGGCCACCAAGGTTCTGGCAAAGGAGGGCCCCACCGGGCTCCGCGCCAAGGTTTCAGACCACCTGAATGCCGCCTTCGACGCCAACAAGGCCGCCGGCAAGTGGGTCCTGCAACGTCCGTTGACGCACCAGCGCCCCAATTCCACTACGGGAATCACCCGTGACCTGCTGGAGCAGACCGTGCTCGGCGCGACCCGGTTCCCGGAAACATTCCACCTCCATCCCAAACTGGAAGGTTTCATCAAGAAGCGCCGCGACGCGCTGGCCAACAACGGTACTCTCGACTGGGCGTTCGCGGAAGCGGTAGCGTTCGGCAGCTTGGCGTTGGAGGGCATTCCGGTGCGCCTCAGTGGCCAGGATTGCGGCCGCGGTACTTTCAGCCAACGCCATTTGAGCTTCTACGACTTCCAAGACGGGTCGCGGCACATCCCGCTGCAACATTTGGCTGCGGACCAAGCGCCTTTCGTGGTGCTGGATAGTTCCCTGAGCGAGTTCGGCGTGCTCGGATTCGAGTACGGCTACAGCATTGCCGATCCAAACACCCTGATCCTCTGGGAAGCCCAGTTCGGCGACTTCTCGAACGGTGCGCAGATCATCATCGACCAGTTCATCACCACCGGCGAGCAGAAATGGGGCCAGACCAGCGGCCTCGTAATGCTGCTGCCGCACGGCTACGAAGGGCAAGGTCCGGAACACTCAAGCGCCCGCATCGAGCGGTTCCTGACGCTGTGCGCCGAGGACAACATGCGCGTCGCCAACTGCACCACTCCCGCGCAATATTTCCATATTCTGCGGCGACAGGCTGTGTTGCCGCTGAAGCCCTTGGTTATTTTCACGCCGAAATCGCTGCTGCGTTCGGCCAAGGCGGTTTCGACTTTTGCCGACTTGACCGACGGGTCGTTCCAGGAAGTCATTCCCGACGATCTGGACCCGAAGGGTGTCCGCAAACTGGTATTCTCCAGCGGCAAGGTGTACTACGATCTGCTGGCCGCCCGCGAAGCAAAGGGGTGCACCGATGTAGCGCTGATCCGGATGGAGGAGCTTTATCCATTCCCGGCCGCCAAGGTCCAGGGAATTCTGGCGCAGTACGCACCGGGCACGCCGATTGTCTGGTGCCAGGAGGAACCACGCAACATGGGTCCATGGCGCTGGATTTTCGGGCGCTTCCTCGATATCAACCATCGGATGACCTACGCGGGACGTGCCCACAATGCGAGTCCGGCAGCGGGTTCGCCGAAGCGGCACGCCGAGGAGCACAAGCGCTTGGTCGACGAGGCTCTGGCGTAGACCAGAGCCTCAACGGTTCCCGCACAAATATTGGGCGGGTGATGGAAGGGCCGCTACGGAAGCGGCTTGATCCGAATGTTCTTGTATTGAACGGTGCTCTTGGGGTCGTGGCCCTGAAGTGCTATCGTGCCACGTCCAACAACGCGTCCGGGGCCCTCGCGGCCACCGTTCCAATCGGCGGGCTGTGTCCATTTCACAACTTCCTTGCCATTTAACTTGATGGTTACGGTGTTTTCCTGCACGATGATGTGCTCGGTGAACCACTCGTTGTCCTGGGTGAGCCCCTTGATGTCATCCGCGCCGATGTCCTTGACATGGTAAAGGCTGCCGGTCTTGACGACGTCGCCGTGGGTGTTGTTGACTTGAACCTCGAAGCCCTTCTTGGGGAAGCCCGCGTCCTGGAAAACCGTGTGGAAGTAGATGCCGCCGTTGGAGCCGGGCGCGGTTTTCACGTCCACCATCAGCTCGAAATTCTTGAAGTCATGGTTTTGGACCGGGCCGTCGTAGTAGGCGTGGGCGACGGGTCCGTTGGCTTGGAGGGTGTGGTCAACGAGCTGGAACGACGTCTGGTTGCCGCCGATCTTCCAGCCGTTGGTGCTGGAGCCATCGAAAAGGGTAATCCAGCCATCCTGTGCGAAGACGGCGGGGGCAAGCGAGAGAATTACAAGTACCAATCGGGACGTCAGTCTCATGGAGGCGATTCTAACAGAGCCTTTCAGATTTCAAGCACTCCGCACTCCCTGTCGGCGCTATTATTGTGGATAGGGAGTACTTCAGGATGCGGATGCAAGTTCTTGCCGCGGCAACGTTGCTAGCGGCAGTCGGTTTACAGGCCCAGGAGTTTCGTGGGTCGATTGGCGGGTCGGTTTCGGACCTTTCGGGCGCGATGGTCGCAGGTGCGAAAGTTGCGGTCGTTGAGACGTCCACCAACGCCCGTTACGATTCGAAAACGGACAATGCGGGTCACTATAACGTGCCATTCCTGCTGCCTGGCGTCTACGACCTGACGGTCAAGATGGATGGCTTCAAGGAAGCCATTCAAAAGGCGATCCACCTGGGCGCGGGCGAGACTCCCACCATCGACATCAAGCTGCAGGTTGGAGACGCGGCGGTCTCGGTCGAAGTCACCGACGCGGCACCGCTTTTGAACAGCGAGAACGCGTCCATCGGCCAGGCAATCACGTCGAAGGAAGTTGAGGACCTGCCGACAAACGGCGGTTCCCCAATGACGCTGCTGACGTTCGCGATGGGCATCACGCCGATGAGCCAACCCGCGCAGGTGCTGCCGTTCGCATCCGGCGGCGCGGCCTCGTGGAGCATCAGCGGCTCGGCCAACCAGACCAACGAACTGCTGGTGGACGGCGTGCCGAACGCAACTTGGGACGGTCGGCAGGCCTACAGCCCACCCCAGGATGCTGTCTCGGAAGTCCGCGTGAAGGCCTTTGACAGTGACGCCAGCTACGGGCACACCGGCGGCGGAACCGCCAACCAGGTACTGAAAAGCGGCAACAACAAGCTGCAGGGCACGGCTTCGTGGAAGAACCAGCCCAACAATTTGGTCGCCAATGACTTCTTCCGCAACAAGAGTGCGCTGCCTGTGCAGGTGGTCCACTTCAACCAGTGGAGCACCACGCTGGGCGGTCCGGTTTATGCGCCAAAGGTTTTCAACGGCAAGGACAAATTGTTCTGGTTCTTCGCCTATGAGGGAATTCAGGACTCGCAGCCTGCCACAACATTTTTCACGGTGCCGACTGCGGCCCAGAAGACCGGCGACTTCTCTCAGCTTCTCACGGTAAAGACTCCGACAATTCTCTACAACCCGTATTCGGCCACCCTCACCGGCACCACCATCAACCGCACGGCATATCCGGGCAACAAGATTCCGGCCAGCCAGATCAGCCCTGTAGCGGCCAAATATCTGGGATTCTTCCCCGACCCGAACGTCACCAACATTTCCCGTGACGATGGCTACAACAACTTCGGCAGCGGAGCGGCAGCGAAGGACGGTTATACAAACGAACTAGGGCGCCTGGACTACAACATCAACCAGCGGAACCGGACCTACTTCAACGTCCGCCATACCGAGTACTACCAGACCAAGAACAACTATTTCCAGAACATCGCCACCGGTTCAAACCTAAGCCGCAGCAACTGGGGTGGCACGCTGGACCATGTGTTTACGGTGAATTCCACCAACGTGGTGGATGTCCGGGCGAACTTCACGCGCATGTTCGAGGACCACTCGTCACCCAGCCGCGGGATCGATCCGACGGCGTATGGATTCCCATCGTACCTAGGCGCGAATTCACAGTACGCGCAGTTGCCGACGATGGCGTTTGCGACCAACAGCAATCTGACGACGGTCGGTTTCGGCTCCAACGCCAATCTGCTGCCGTCGCAGTCGCTGCAGGTATTCGGCACTTGGATTGCGATCCGGGGGGCGCACAACCTGAAGATCGGGGGCGACCTGCGGCAGTACCGGCTCAACTACCGGGCCATCGGCAATTCGGCCGGCAACTTCTCGTTCAGTGCCAATTCGTGGGTGAGGCAGTCGAGCACTGCGTCCTCCACGGTTGCCATGGGTCAGGACTTTGCGGAATTCCTGCTGGGCCTGCCGACCAGCGGATCTTACGACATCAATGCCTCGGCAATGTATTACGAGTACTACGGGGCCATGTTCGTGCATGACGACTGGCGGATTCGGCGCAACCTGACGGTGAACCTTGGGCTGCGTTACGACCACGATTTCCCGTGGCGCGAGAAATGGGGCCGGACCGTCAATGGGTTCGACTTCAGTTCGCCCAGTCCGCTTGCCGCAGCAGCGCAGGCGGCGTACGCGAAATCGCCTTCGGCCTCGCTTGATCCGTCGCAGTTCAAGGTGTTGGGCGGATTGACATTTGCCAGCCCGTCGAACAACGCGATCCACCAGAACACCTCGCACCTGCTGAGCCCGCGCGTCGGCTTGGCGTGGACGCCGGACCGGTTCAACAACCGGTTGGCGGTCCGCACCGGCTTTGCACTATTTGTGCAGCCGATCGCGATTTCGACGCTCCAAGTGAGCGGGGCGTATTCGACCAATCCGCTGAGTCTGCAACAGGGCTACAGCCAGACTACGTCGATGACGCCGAGCAACAACAACTTCCTGACTCCGGCAGCAACGTTGAGCGATCCGTTCCCCGGTGGCAAATTCCTGCAGCCGACGGGCTCGGCGGCGGGACTGCTTTCGTTCGCGGGACAGAGCGTGAACTTCATGAACCCGGAAATGAAGAGCCCGTATTCGGTGCGCTGGAATGTTAGCCTCCAGTACCAGCTTTCGGCCAACATGGTGGCCGAGATTGCGTACATCGGGAACCACAGCCTGCACTTGCCGGTGACCTACACGCAGTTCAACGGGATCCCGCGACAGTTCCTGAGCACGGCGGCGACGCGTGACCAAGCGCTGATCACCAAGTTGAGCGCCACGGTTCCGAATCCGTTCCTGGGACTGAATACCAGTGTCGGAACCAGCACGACCGCAACGGTTGCCCAGATTCTGGCCCACTATCCCCAATTCCCGGTTGGCGTGAATGCCGGCAGTTCGGGTATTGTGATGAACGACAACAGCGTGGGCAGTTCGCAGTACAACAGCCTGAGTGGTCGGATGCAGCGGCGGCTCTCCAAGGGGCTTTCGATCCAGGGCACGTTCATGCGCTCGAAGATGATCGACCAGACCACGTGGCTCAACGACTCCGACTTGACGCCGGAGCGCCGGATCTCCCCGTTCTTCCGGCCTTGGCGCATTGCCACGGCGGTCACATACGACCTTCCGGTGGGCAAGGGCAAACTCATCAATATTTCTTCGTCCTGGCTGAATACGGCAATCGGCGGTTGGGAAATCACCGGCACCTACCAGTACCAAGTGGGCGGCCCGCTGACATGGTTGAATGGCAGCACGAACAATCCTGGGGATTACGTGTACCTGGGCGGAAAGATTTCCTCGAATCCGCGCAATGTGGATGGGTACGCTTTCGATGTGACGAAGTTCGACAATACGGCGGCGAACGCCTTCCAGTACCATGTGCGGACCTTCTCGACCGCATTTTCGGATATTCGAACGGACGGAATCAACGAAGCGGCAGCGTCGGTGTTGAAGAAATTCAATTTCGGCGAGCGGCGTTACCTGCAGTTGAGGGCCGAGGCGTTCAACGTGCTCAACCACCCCGTGTTTGGGGCGGCCAACACGACGGCGAACAATTCGGCGTTCGGGACCATTACGTCGCAAGCAAATCGGCCTCGGTCCATGCAGGCAGTGCTGCGATTGGTGTTCTAACTTGGTTGCAAGGTCAGGATTGAACTAGGATGGAAGTTTTGGAACGGATCAGGAAATGGCTCGTGGCGGAAGGCGTCGGATTCCGCGAAGTCCACCACGAGCCAACCCGGACCTCCGAGGAGTCTGCTGCGGCACGCGGGGAGGAACTTCGGGTCGGCGGGAAGGCGCTACTGATCAAGGTGGACGAGACGTTCCGATTGTTCGTGCTGTCGGCGGACCGGAAGCTCGATTCGGGTGCCATCAAACGGCATTTCGGAGCGCGCAAGACTCGGTTCGCCACTCCCGAGGAACTTATGACAGCCACAGGATTGGTTCCGGGGTCGGTGCCGCCGTTTGGTGCGCCGATCTTGGAATTCCAGCTTTACACAGATCCATCTGTATTTGAGAATACCCGGATTGCGTTCAATGCGGGCTCGTTGACGGACTCGGTGATTCTGCAAATCGAGGACTACAGGCGGCTGGCACAGCCGGTAATCTTCCAGTTCGCAGCGGCCTAGTGGGCTGTCCCGGTCAAGTTGAAACAATCCCGCGGCTGGGGTTGGTGTAGGACCAGAGGAGGGGTTTTGCCGGATTCCGAGCAAGCCCGGGCGTATTTCACGAGCTTGCGTTTGAGGTCCGCGCGGCTTGGAAACGGTGCCCCCGAATAACGGCGCTGGACACCAACATCCTCGTCTAGGCCCAACGGTGGCTCGCCGTGGCCCATTCCCGCCCAATTGCCTAACGGAATTGGCGGAAGGCAACACCCCGTAAGCTATTCCTTGGCCTTGCGTGCATGAATTCTTCCACGTAGTGACCCAACCTCAGACCTGCAAGCCGTCAACGCGACTGGCTGTCGCATTAGCCGATTTGGAAACTTGATTCGAATCCCCACTCTGTGCCTGATCGGAGCGCCGCCACCCTATTGGCCCCACCTACCTTGAATCGCATACACTCGGACAGCCTCCCGTTTTGGGATGCCGACCCTTTCTTGATACCATATCTGGGAATCATGCCCACGTTCCGCATCGTCGCACTTTGTCTTGCAGCCGTCCTGCCGATGGCCGCTCAGCAGAATCCCCGGAATATCACGTTGGCCCACATTCATTTGAATTCGGCCGATCCGGACGCAGCGATTGCGTTTTGGAAGGACGTGATCGGGGCGCAGACCTACACCCGCGAGGGGATCAATGGCGTCATTATGCCGGGTGCGATGATCCTGTTCACCAAGGTTGCGCCGACCGGTCCCAGCGCAGGTTCGGCAATCGACCACATCGGCGTGAAGGTCCCCAACTTGATCAAGCTGAGCACGCAGCTGGAAAAGACGAAGTTCAAGTCCGAGACCAACAAGGACGGGGACACCGTTGTGATCGATGGTCCGGACGGCGTCAAGATCGAGGTTAGCGAGGACAACGACATGTACATGTCGCTGGATTTCGGCCACATCCACGTGCAGACGCCCAAGCCAGCCGAGACCCAGGCATGGTTTGCGGCCCACTTGAATGCGCGTCCGGGTGGTGACGAGAAGGTTACTTCCAGCCGGGTGGGGAATTTGAACGTTGTTTTTTCCGTGGGCGGTGCCGGTGTTCCCACCAAGGGGCGGGCGATCGACCATCTTTCGTTCGAGAGCCGCGATTTGGCCGGACTGACAAAGGCGCTAACCGGGGACGGACTGCAGCTGGAAACCCAAGGTCCGATTGCGTATCTGGCGGACCCGACCGGGATTCGGATCGAGCTGGCTCAGGCCGCCGCGCAGTAGGCTAGATACCGGCGTACCAGGAATAGTCGCCCGCGAATTTGGGCATCCGGTCGGTTACTGTGATCCGGGTGATGTATTTCACGCTCTTGTAGCCCAGTTGACGCGGGACCCTTAGACGCAATGGGCCTCCATTGCCGACCGGGAGGTCGCCGCCGTTGAGCCCGTAGGCGATCAACGTCTGCGGATGGAGTGCCTCGGCGATGTCGATGAAATCGGACCAGTCCTTCTGGATTGATTGGTATGCGACGTATCTTGCCTGGGGCGGCAATCCGGCGTTCGAGAGCACGTGTGCCAAGGGCACGCCTGTCCATTCGGAAATATAGGACCAGCCCTCCTCGCAGGCAAGATGCGTGATCTGGCTGCGGGCAGGGAGTGCCTTTAAGTCCGCCAGCGAGTAGGTTGCGGGGCGGGATACCATCCCGTCGACTTGCAGGCGCCAATCGAGGAATCCGTTGGATTGGAGTTTTTGGAAAGTGGCTTCCTTTGGCGGATCACCGTTGACGAACGGTTTGGAGATTTGGCTCCGGGAGAACTCGCGGGCTGGGGAATTGCCGACGAGGATGCGGTTGGCCGCGTAGGTGAGCGCGGTGCCGGGGCCGTAGATTCCGCTGGCGTCGGGAGGCAGCAAGCCGTAGCGGGCCGCCATTTTTACTGCGACTGCCCCACCCGCCGCCGCGGCGAACCCGCCGACGAGCCAATTGCGACGCGAAATTCCACTCATGACTGCTCCTTGCCGTCTTCGACCGTGCCTGTAATCATTGCGCGCATCCGGTTTCCGAATCCGGCCAGAATCACCATGGCCACATGTACAGCCACGAACAATACCAGCAGGATCATGACGAAGAAATGGATGGTTCGGGCCGACTGCTGCCCGCCCAGGGTTGCCACGATGGCCGGAAATCCGGCGGCGACTGCGGGCGACATCGCCAAGCCGGTCCAGATCGCCAAGGGGAATAATCCGAAAACCACCGCCGTGTATGCGATCCGCTGCAATACGTTGTAACTCCAGGCTTCCGATTCCGGCGGGCGCTGGAACTTCAGGTGCGCGGCGATGGAACGTGAAAGTGAGGGCAATGACAAGTGGTCCCTTCCCGGTAGAAGGTTGCGCCGGAAGTGGCCGCCAAGCAGGCTTGAAAGGACGTAGGCGAGTCCGGTCAGCCCGACCGCCCATGCGGCTTCGAAGTGCAGTGAACGGCTCCAGCCGTTTTGGTCCGGGAGCACGAACTGGTATCCGGTCGGCACCAGCGCGCGGGATGCGGGAAGAGGCAGTGTGAACAGCGGTGCCATGCCCACGTTGCCGACTTCACCCCAATAGAAACGCGGATGTGACAAAAGGATTTCAATGCCGCTAACCAACAGTGCGAGGAAACACATCACCGTCAACCAGTGGGTGATGCGGACCATCGTGCTGTGTCCCCGCTTCGGCATTTTGCTTTGTAGGATAACACGTCAGTTGTAGTACTAGAGGTACCCCAACAGGTCCGGTTTTGTTGATCGCGACTACTATTCCCGTTACGCTGGTAAGACATGCCGGTGCGGATTCAATCCGCCTTGGCCGGAGGAGAAGCGTTTTGAAGATTCGTTCCTTGTCGCTTGCGAGCGGCCTGATTGCCGTTCTGTGCTCGACAGCCGCTGCCCAGTTCAACGATGTGAGCAGTTCGGCCAACCCGTTCCCGGCAGCCGCCGGGGCCACCTATGTGGTTACCGGCGACTTCAACCAGGACGGCGTCCTCGATACCGCCTGGGTGACGTCAACCGAGAATGGTTCCGGCGCGATCAAGGTTTACATCAGCCACGGCCCGACCTACGCGCAGGGCTATGGACTGCAGACCTACTCCTCGGGTAACTTTCCGCTCCAGATCATCGCGGCCGACCTGAACGGCGACGGAATGCTCGACTTGGCTGTCGCCAACTCCCACAGCAACAGCGTGACGCTGCTGACCAACTATGGAGGCGGCTTCAGCACGTCGACCATTAGCAATGTCCTGCCTACGGGCGGGTATCCCGGGCGTCTGGCTGCGGGCGACTTCACCGGCGACGGCTACATCGACTTGGCCGTGGGCGACATCAACCTCACCAGCGGCGCACGGGTGCAGATTCTGGCCAACCACTCCAACGACGGGACGTTTAACGCCGCAAGCCTGTTCAGCAACCTTTCCGCCTCCGCAGTGTGGGACATGGAAGTGGCCGATCTTGACGGCGACGGCTGTCCCGACCTCATCGTCTCCTCCGTCCAAAAAATTACGGTTTTTGGTTGCGGCCAGTACCAGCCGGGCTCGTACACCTTCAGCGGCATCAATTCAATCATGGTGGCGGTGGCGGACTTCGATGGCGACGGCAAGCCGGATCTCGCGATTTCGCAATTCAACAGCACGGTCCACTTTCTGCGCAACACCAGTACGGGGCCGGGGAACCTGTCCTTCAGTTCCCCGTGGCCGGAAATCAATTTTTCGGGGTATTCCTACGGGATTGCCGCCGCGGATTTCAATAGAGACGGCAAACCGGACCTTGTGGGCTACTTCACGGACGGCACCATCGCGCTCATGATTGGCGACGGAGCGGGAAATTTCACCAAGACCAGCTACCAGGCGGGCAACTCCAACTTCACGATTGCCATCGGGGATTTGAACGGCGACGGTTTGACGGACGTGGTGGCCGTGGGGACGCCTACGGTGCTGCTGAACACGGCGGCCGCGCTGAAGGCGCCCCGGCAGTTTACGATGTACGCGGGCGCGGGCCAAGCGGCTCCGGCGGCGGTGCCAGTCACTGTGGGCACATACGCGGGCGGCAGCACCGGGTTCAGCACCGCATCGACCTATATTCCGGTCAATACACCGTCGTTCCTGTCCGTCCCGGCCTCCGGCACCACGGGGACACCGGTCAGCTTCACGGCGAATACAACCGGCCTCGCGGCGGGCACCTACAAGGGCAAGGTCGCCTACTCGGCTTCGGGCTATTCGGGCACAGCCACCAACGTGACACTGAGCGTGGCTGCGGCGTCCGGCAAGCTGGCGTCGCCCACCACCATGACCAGCCAGAACCAGCGGCGCACGCTGGTGGCGGACATCAACGGCGACGGCAAACCCGACATTCTGACATTCGGCGACCAGATCGTGGCGCAGTTGAATACCGGATCCGGGACCTACACGACGGTCGCCAGCTACAGCGACATGAATTACAGCGACTCCGTCGCATTGCTGGACCTGAATGGCGACGGCAAACTCGATCTGGTGTCCTTCAACGTATATGGCAACCGTCTGTCCACCCACCTGGGCGACGGTGCAGGGAATTTCACCTACGGCACGCAAGTGCCGGTGCCGGGCCTCCCGCCGGCATACTACGGATCCATCAGCCTCGGCAGCCAGGACCCGGGTGTCATCACCGGGGATTTCAACGGCGACGGCCGGACCGACCTCGTGATCCGGTCCGGGGGCGTAATCGCCATGTTGCTGAATGACGGGCACGGTCACCTGGCTTTCGCGGGCAGCCGAACCGTGTTCGGCGGCCCCTACAACAACGAACTCGAAGGCGGCGGCAACCAGAGCATGGCCGTGGGCGACTTCGACAATGACGGCAACCTGGATCTGGCCCTCGAGGCCCGCTCGCAGACCAACCAGCGGGTCTACGTCCTGAAGGGCGACGGGTCCGGGGGCTTTAGCGGCTCTTACTACGTGGGGCTCTACGGGCTTGCCGTCGCTTCCGGCGACGTTAACGGGGACGGCGTCACGGATTTTATCGTGTTGACCTCATCCGGGCCAAATGTCTACTTCGGAGGCAGCTCATTCCCCGGCACGCCCGTCGCAGCCTACACCCTCTCCAGCCTCGGCTTCGGGGCCTCTTACTACAATGGCGCCAACTGGATCGAGACGGCAGACATCAACGGCGACGGCAAGCTCGACATTCTGGTCAGCAACCCCGCGCACTACTTCAACGGCACCTATATCGGTGGCGACATCATTGCGGCCCTAAGCGACGGGGCGGGCGGCTTCAGCACACGGGACATCCAGTTTCCCAACAGCACAGACGGCTGCGGCCAGCCGACGTGGTTCGCGCCAGCCGATCTTGACGGCGACGGCCGCGTGGATATCCTCTCCGCCTACGGCCCCTTAGGCGGATGCACGACCTACTACCTCTCGAACGGCGCGATGTCCGGCACGACCGCGACCTTGACCACAACCGGCGGCGCAACAGCAATCTACGGAGCAACGGCCCCGGTTTCGCTGGCGGTGGCGGCGGGCGCGAACGGCTTGAGTTCTCCCACTGGCGACGTGGCGCTCTACCGGGCCGACAACACGGCGCTGGCCACGGCTACCCGCGCCGCCGGCGGCCCCTGGACGTTCGCGGGCGTCCCGGCAGGCAGCTACTCGGGTGCCAAGGCGGTTTACAGCGGCGACATCCGGAACAACTCCTCCACCAGCAACACGGTGAACTTCACGGTGACCCAGGCGACAGGAACGCTGGTTCTTTCGTCCCCGGTGGCAACCAATCTGGGCGACTCGGCGACTTTCACGGCCACGCTGAGCCCGGTTTCGAGCCTCGGCACGATCACGTTCAAGGATGGATCGACCACGCTCGGGACCGGCACGTTGGTTTCGCCCGGCGTCTGGATGTACTCGACCACCGCGCTGACGGTTGGCACGCATTCGATCACGGCCGTGCTCTCGGGCGACGCCAACGTGACGGCTCCGGCGTCGTCGGCGATCAGCCAGGTGGTGAACAAGGCATCGGCGACAGTCAACTTCTCGAATCTGAGCCAAGCCTACAACGGGGGCCAGAAGACTCCGACGGTGACCACGTTCCCGACAGGCAAGACCGTGAACCTGACCTACGTGAACGGGGTCTGCCCCAGCGCCGCGACACCGACGGCAACCGCGCCCAGCGCCGTGGGCAGTTACTGCGTGACGGGGACTGTCAGCGACTCCAGCTACACCGGGACCGGCACGGCAACCCTGGTAATCACGCAGGGTACGGTTACCATCAGCATTACCAACACCAGCCAGAACTATGATGGTTCGCCGAAGCCGGTGACGGTCAGCCTGAGCCCCAACGTGGCCTACTCGCTGACCTACGCGGGCAGTTCGACCGCACCGTCCGCCGTGGGCACCTACGCGGTCCATGTGGCGGTGACCGACTCGAACTATACCGGCACGGCCGACGCGACGCTCGACATCCACACAACGCCCGCCACGGTGACGGTCCTTACCAACAACTACGTCGGTACGAGCGTGGCCTACGGAACACAGCTCCAGTTCCCCGTTTTCGTGGGGGGCTATTCCGGGTCCCCGATGACCGGGTCCATCGGCTTCTACGTGGACGGGACGCTGGCACAGACGTACACGCCAACCGGCTCCAACCCGACCCTGAACACCACTTTCAGCGTCACCCCGACCGGCGGAATCCACACGTTCACCGCAACCTACAACGCCTCGCATTCGGATCCCAACAACGCGACCTCCACTTCGAGCGCCGCCACGGTCAGCGTCTTCAAGCAGCAGGCCCAAGTCACGCTCGGCAACCTGAGCCCGACCTACACGGGCAGCACGCTCTCGGCGACGGCTACCGTGACCGGGTCGAACGGCTCGGTGGTTCCGGGCATCCGGGTGGACTTGACATACAACGGCGGCGGGGCCCCGACCAACGCAGGCAGCTATGCGGTGGTGGGAACCATCAACGACACCAACTATTCCGGCTCGATCAGCGGTACCTTTACCATCAACAAGGCGGCGGGTTCGATCGTCTACACCGGCGTTTCCGGCATCACCTATGACGGCACGCAGCACTTGGCCGCCGCGGTGCCGACGCCGAATGTGGCCGTGACCTTGGCCTACGCGCCGATTTCCGGCGGGACTCCGACGGCGATCGCCCCGACCAACGCGGGAACCTATACGGTGACGGCGACCAACGCCAACTACACGTTCCCGTCGGGCACGCTGCTGATCGGCAAGAAGATCGCCAGCCTGACGGTGGGGAACCTGAATTCCGTGGTGAGCCCGGGCGGCACGGCCAACCCGGTCACCGTTGTCACGTCTCCCGCGGGCCTGAGCTACCAGGTGCTCTACGACGACTACCTCAACCCGGCGAGCCCGAGCTTGCCCGTCCTCCCCAGCGGGGCCAAATCCTTCATGTACCGCGCGGTGGCTACAATCACGGACCCGAACTATACCGGTTCGGCGACCGGAGTGATGAACGTCCACACGCGCAGCACGACGAACCTGTCATTGACCGTGCCCGCGACAGTGGCCTACAACACGTCGGTGGTCCTGACGGCGCAGATCGGCTACAGCTATGTCGGCGGCGGGGCCAAGGCGACAGGCCTGGTCACGTTCACCATGGATGGCTCAACGGCTCTCGGCAGTTCCACCATGAACGCGTCGGGTATCGCCACCATCCGGACCGGTTTCGATATCGGCTCGCATACGATCCAAGCGACCTACGCGGGCGATGTGGACAACAGCGCGAGCACGTCGAACAGTGCGACCTTCACGACAGCGAAGGGGACATTGGTCGTGAGCCAGACAGGCGCGGCGGGCCCGTTCGTGTATGACGGGACGCCGAAGTCGCTCTCGTTCACCACGAATCTCGGCGCGGCCAACGTGCCGTTGAAAGTGCTGTACGACGGCAGCGCTACATTGCCGACATCGGTTGGGACGCACTCGGTGACGGCAGTGGTGGATCCGGCCAGCCCGTATTACACGTCGGCGACCGTCACGGCCACCCTGGTGATCCAGAAGGGCGTGGCAACGGTCACGCTGGGCAGCCTGAGCCAGCCGTACTTGGCAAACACCGCGAGGTCCGCCACGGCGACGACGAATCCAGCGGGGTTGCGTGTGGATTTCGCCTACGCCCAGAATGGCCAGCCGGCGACGCCCATCAATCCGGGCAGCTATACGGTGACGGCGACCATCAACGACAACTACACGGGGACGGCGACCGGAACTCTGACCATCACGAACGCGACCGGCCAGATCACCATCGGCAACCTCAACCAGAACGCCAATCCCGCCGGGAACGCCGTCACGGTGACCACGGTGCCGGCGAATCTGAACTATACGCTGACGTACAACGGCACGCAGTATCTGCCGACGACCGGCGGGACTTATACGGTGGTGGCCACGATCAACGATTCGATCTACACGGGCAGCACCACGGCGACATTGGTGGTGAACCAGTCTGTAAATCTGTACCAGGTATCCGGCTCGTCGCAGGTGCTCTTGAGCGCCGACGGGGTTGGGCGATTCAGCAACACGCCGTTCTACCTGGCTCCGGGCACGCACAGCGTTTCATGCACCGGAATCTCGGGGATCCCGGGTTCGACCACCCAAACCACGTTCTCGTCATGGACCGACGGCGGTGCCGCCACGCACCAAATTACGGTTGGATCGCAGCCGCTGCTCCTGGGCTGCAGCGCGGACGTGGCAGTTTACGAAACCGCGACTGCCGGAACTGGCGGAACGGTGCTGGGCGGCGGCACCTTCTATCCGGTAGCCACGATCTGGACGGTAACGGCGGTGCCGAACCCCGGGTACATGTTCAGCAAGTGGACCTTCCAGGGCAATTCGAACACGTCCACGGTCAATCCGCTGCTGCTCAATGTCAGCCACAACGGGCCGGACTACCCGGTGGCGAATTTCATTCCGGCGTATACGGTGACCACGGGCGCCTCTCCGGCGGGTGCAGGAACGGTGACGGGCGGGGGAACATTCCCGATGGCCTCGCCCAACTTCACGGTCAGCGCCAGCAGTATCGGCAACTACAAGTTCGACCACTGGAGCTTCACCGGGGCCAGTGTTGTGATCCCGCCGGGGACTGCGGCTTTGGCAGTGGCCGGGTTGGTGAACCAAGCGACCCAAACCTTTACGGCGAACGCATCCGCCGTGACGATGGTGGCAAACTACATACCGCTGAACCCGATCCTGAACGTGAGTATCGGGACACGGAGCACCGACGTTGGCTCCGGCTACCGCATTGTCCTCTTCAATGCCACCAACAGCGGCAACGCGGCGGCGAGCAATGCGCGGATCACGGATGTGCATGTGACGGCGATCCAGACGGTGACGGGCACCTCGTCCTGTGTGTTCCTGGTCGATCCGGTACCGGGCCCGGCTGCCGCGGCGCTTCTGGCGGCGGCCAGCGGCGGGGCTTGCTCTAGTTCGATTTCGAGGCCGACCGTAGCCCCGTTGGCGGGCTATCTGCCAGCCTCATTCGGCACGATCGGGGCTTCGGGCGGCAAGGGTTCGGCGGCCATCTACTTCGACTGGGGCTTGCTGGCCACGAAGGTGACGATGGATGTTACATACACGCGCGACGGGGGAACGCCGGCGACCGTGTCGATTACAACACTGCGGTAAGGTGTGGAAAAGAAAATCGGAGAAAGAATCATGAAGAGAACCAATACGAGCTTTCTGGCTGCGCTGGTCGGCGGGCTGCTGGCTGTAGGCAACCTGTCGGCGGGCTCGGTGACGCTGACGCTGCCGGACTACAACGACGGGATGAACGCGCCGGTGCAACGCATCGACACGCTGACCATCACCCTCGACAACACGGACGGCAACGGAGTCGGGCAGTTCATCGAGTTGCCGGGGAACACGATCCACTTCGGCTTCACGGCGAGCTTTTCGAGCAACGTGGGCGACTGGCTGGCGATCTCCAGCATCGACTATGACGGGGCGCAGTCGCTTGGCACGTTCACCGGTGGGGGCGCGTTCTATCTGGGACCGGTGGATGTGACCCGGAGTGCAGGCACCTACGACATCTTGTCGACCGCCCTGCCGACGGCGTCGGAGCTTGGGAATCTGGTTTTCAATTTCGATATTACCCACGGGAACCCGGATTTGGGGGACGGTGTGGATACGCAAAGCTTCAGCGTGGCGGCTGCGATCAATGTCGATACCCCGGTCGATACGGGAGCTACCCCGGAGCCTTCGACTTGGATGACGCTCGCGTCGGGCGCCGGGTTGATGGGCTTGTATTTGCGTCGGCGCAGGTAGCGGCTTTCGTTTTGCTACAGTTTTTTCGGCTCGACCGGGTCACCATGGGAGATAATGGTGGGCCGAGCCATGAACCGTCGCGAATTCCTTGCCACCAGTACTTTGGGCGCTGCCCAGTTGGCGTCCGCCCAGCAGAACCGTGCCAGCTCGGTCCGTCCTGAAGTGCCCCATCCCAACGTGATCTGGTTCCTGGGCGACCAGCACCGGGCACAGGCGCTGGGGATCAACGGCGATCCCAATGCAAGGACCCCGAATCTGGACAACCTCCAGTCGATGGGCGTCCAGTTTACCCAAGCTGTTTCCGGTTTTCCTTTGTGCTGTCCGTTCCGCGGGTCGATGCTGACGGGCCGGTATCCGCACCACTGCGTCGTCGGGCACGAGTACCCATTGCCCGATGGACAGGCCACGATCACGGAACCACTCAAAGCCGCCGGATACAACACGGCGTATTTCGGGAAGTGGCATCTGGGCGGGTTCCACGAGAGCATGGGGCGGGCGGCCCACTTCATCACCGATCCGAGGAAGCGGGGCGGCTTCGACACTTGGGTCGGGTATGAGAACAATAACTCGCAGTACGATTCGTGGGTGCACGGGGGTGAGGGCAAGGACGCGTTCCACTACCGTTTGCCGGGTTATGAAACCGATGCGCTGACGGATCTGTTGGTTAAATATGTCCGCGAGCAGGCTGTGGCGCAGCGCGAGGGGCGGGGAAAGCCCTTCTTCGCCGTTTGCTCGGTGCAGCCGCCGCACGATCCGCCGGTTGCGCCGCCGAATTACCGGGCGCGGTTGGGGGCGGGGAATATCGAGTTCCGCCCCAACGTGCCGATGGTGAAATCGGTCCGGGAACAGGCCGCGCGGGAGCTTTCGGGCTACTACGGAATGATTGAGAACCTGGACTTCAACTTCGGGCGCGTGGTGCAGACGCTGCGGGACGAGGGGTTGTTTGAGGATACGCATGTGCTGTTCTTTGCGGATCACGGGGACATGCTGGGTTCGCAGGGGCAGTTCCGGAAGATGACGGCTTATGAAGAGTCTATCCGGATTCCGTTCTTCATTGCGGGAGGCCAGCCGACCTACGAAGGCCACATGACGGGCCGGATTCCGGCGCTGCTGAATTCCCCGGACATCGCGCCGACAACGTTGGGTTTGTGCGGCGTGAAGGCTCCGGCGTGGATGGAGGGCCGGGATTACTCCAAATTCCGTATCCGGGCCCAGGGGAGTCCGATGCCCGAGATGCCGGATTCGGCGTATCTGCAAACGGTGGTGCCGACTGGACATGCGGATTCCGTGAACAAGGCGTACCGGGGGATTGTGACCCGGGATGGCTGGAAATACACCTGTTTCGACGGCATCAGCTGGATGATGTACAACCTGAACGAGGACCCGTACGAGCAGGTGAACATGGCCTACAACAATAAATTCCGGGCGGAGCGCCGGAAATTGATTTCGAGGCTGAAGCAGTGGGTGGCCGATACCGGGGATACGTTCCACATTCCCGAGGACTAGGGGCGGGGAAGGGAAGAGGGGGATGCGTGCGTTTTCTTGGGGTTGATCTCGGGTGGGTGAACGGGGCCACCGGATTGGCCGCGCTGGAGTTCCGTGACGGTGCGCTGCATCTGGTGGCGCTGGAGCTTGCTGCGGACCATGAGGCCGTCCTGGCGTGGGTCCGGGCACAGGCAGGTGATGGTCCGGCTTTGGTTGCGGTGGATGCACCGACAATTATCCGAAATCCAAGCGGGCAGCGTCCGGGGGAACGACTTTTGAATGCAGCGTTCCGCAAGTATGGGCTGGGGTGCCATCCGGCGAACCTCGGTCGTCCTTTTGCGGCGAAGACGAATGCTTTCGCGGCGGCCTTGGAAGAGCTGGGTTTTGCCCACGCGCCTGAGATTCAGGCCCGTGTTCCCGGACGCTACCAGATCGAAGTATTCCCGCACGCGTCGATTGTCTGGCTTTTCGGCCTTCCCTATCGATTGAAATACAAGAAGGGCACGGTGCCGGAACGGGTCGTCCAATTGCGCCGGTTGCGGGAGTTCCTGTTTGAGCTGGAAAAGGCCGACCCACCGTGCT
The DNA here is from genome assembly GCA_903893525.1 of uncultured Acidobacteriia bacterium. GTDB lineage: Bacteria > Acidobacteriota > Terriglobia > Bryobacterales > Bryobacteraceae > BOG-234. The sequence goes on from CAITMP010000849.1 coordinate 28,871, forward strand.
TGGTTGGGGACATGTTGCCGCTGGTTCCCGATGGCGGTGCGGCACGGAAGGGCGTTGAGGACCGCTTGGACGCCGTCATTTGCGCCTATACCTCTGCCCACTATTGGTGGTGGAGCAGGGAACGGAACCGCGTTTTTGGGGATGGCGAGACGGGATTTCTGGTTGTTCCTGGCTCGGCCTAGTCAAGTCCGTTCTTCAGCAGCCGTGTCTTTGCCTCGTCGATGTAGTAAAGCTCCAGTTCGAGAATCCGGGGACGCTCCGCTTCGAGGCCTTGATAGCCGCGTTCCAGCAGTGGCCGGGCTTCCTGGGATTTCCCTTGCCGGGCCAGAATGCCGCCCATCAGGCTTTCGGCAAGGCGTAGGAACATCGTCGGCAGCTTCTCGGCATTTTCCTTCTTCAGGCTGACGATCAGCAGCTGTTCGGCCTCGGCGAATTTCTTTTCGTGATAGTAGATATCCGCCAGGATGACTTCCTCCTGGAGTATTTTCTCCGGTGCGAAGGCGCGAACCTTGCGCCTGTAGGCGATGATCTCCTTCTCCAGGGCCTCCGACTCCGCGTACTTGCCCTGCCGGTACATCATCCCCTGAGTGCCGTTCATGCCACTGATGATGTTGTTGAATATGGGCTCCTTCTGGGCCTTGGAGATATCCCAAAGTTGCCGGTAGTAGGTCTCGGCCTTGGCATAATCCTTCATCTTGGCGTAGTTGACCGCGATATTCATCAAGGCCACCAAGGTGCTGGTGTGCTCCGGTCCGAGCACCCTCCGCCGATCTGTCAACACCTTCTCGGCCAAGGGGATCGCCTTGTCGAATTGGTGCAGGAAGGAGTAGGCGTTTGCGATGTTGTTCATCGCGTTGATAGTTGCGGGATGGTCCGGACCCTGCGTTCGCCGCCGACGATCATAGATTTCCTGGGATAACGGCAAAGCCTGGTCGGCATGGCCGGATGCCCGGAGGACGCCAGCCAATTCGTTCATCGCGGCCAGGGTCGCAGGGTGGTCGGGGCCGCGTAGGCGTTCATAGGCCGGGACAATTTCCCGAATCATCCTTTGCGCCTCGTCCCAATGCTTCATCTCGTTCAGATCGCCCGCCAGGCGCATGCGGGCGGCCAGGGTTTCTGGATGCTCGGGCCCAAGTTTGGCCTGCAGGATCTTGATGAGGGGTTCCAGTTGCTCGGCACCTTTTGAGAATTGCCGGTCGCCCTCGTAGGCCGCCGCAAGGGCCGAGATGGTGTTGACCACTTGCTGCGATTCTTCCTTATGGGTCCGGCGAACTGTTTCCAGCATCTTGGTGTAGAGTCCGATCGCCGAGGGGAACTTGCCGGTCCGGATGTAGGTTGTACCCAGCAGATGCAATGC
>CAITMP010000850.1 GCA_903893525.1 uncultured Acidobacteriia bacterium
ATGTTGCGCTGGACATTGGCCTTCAGTCCGTCCACGGACTTGGGGAATCCGATGATTCCGAAGATGCAGATGAGGACGATCGCGATGATGGCAGCCGTCTTGATCTTGAGATTCTGTTGCATGGCTTTGATTTTTTAGGGGGGATGCGCCGAACGGTTGGGTTCAGGCCGCGCGTTTGGTACTTGAGCCCTACTACTTCGATCCTTCCGGTTGCGCAACTGCGGTGACAGCCGAGCGGGCAAATTGGAGTTTCACGTTGTCGGGCTTCACCTTCACGATTATTGTGTCACCATCGACTCCGGCGATTGTTCCCATGATGCCGGCGGCAGTGGTTATCTGGTCGCCGTTCTTCAGACCCGAGAGCATTTCCTGCTGGCGTTTCTTCTGCGTTTGCATGGGCCGGAACATCAAAAAATAGAACACCAAGCCGATTAGCGCAAGCTGGATGGCGAATTCCTTTGTCGCGAACGGGTTGGCGGCCTGGAGAAACAGTGAGAAAAGCACGTGTGAGTTGATCCTAATCGGGGGCCCGTACCGGGCGAACTTGCACGGACGAGAAACTGCCCCAATAGGATAGACTGCCTGATCCTACCCGCTATGTCAAGGTTGCGGTGAAGATTTGGGCAAGAGCGTTGGCCCAGTGGCTCCGGGCCGCCTAGCCACGGGTGGTTTCGGTGGCCTTCGGTATGGGCTCGCAGGCTATTGGCGTGGCGGGCGTCGTTCATTGGCGATCACCCGTCTTCATTGGTAGCCGGATAAAGTCCGGCCTCAGTACGTCCAGCCGGCCACCCGGTTGCTGCCACTGCAACTGCAGGCTCTCACTTCCGACCGCATGGAGATAAACGGCCTCGATTCGATGCCATCCGGACTTTAGTTTGACTTCTGCTTGGCCGGTTGCCGGTTGGCCGAGTGTGAAAGGAGTCAGAATTACCGGCGCACCGTCGATTGCAAATTGACCGGCGCTTCGGGCTGTCAACCGGAATTGGTAGGTGCCGTCGACGGGAATCCAGAGTTCGGCCCTGTAGCGGGCCGCGAAGTCGCGCGGCAGGGCGGCTCCGAGGGGGTCGTCACCGAATATTCCGCCGGGGTTTGGCTGGTTCAGGGCCGTGGCGTACCCGGTTGACGTGGGTTTCAGTTCCGAGAGATCGGGAATGGCAGTTAAAGGCCGCTCGAATCCATAGAATTCGACATGCCATCCGCTGTCAGGCGGCGGACCGGAACCACCGTTTTTGCGCTGGACCGCAACTCGGGTATGCCGGGAGGTGCCACCGCGCCCCGCACCATCGGAAACCAGTGCGCGGAAGGACAGTTCCGGTACACCCGAGGGTACCGTGAACGCCAGTTGATGCGGTGCGGAAGTACTGCGCCCGATGATTGAGCCGTTTACCTCGAAATCCACCGCGCTACCCTCCGGAATTTCGCCGTTGACCGAGAGCAGGGTCGTGCTCCCTTCCGCCATTGTTTGCAACTCCTCGACGGGGGTGATGCGGATCGGCCCAACGGTATCGGGCGAGACCAGCCCGTGACCCTGGGGTGCGGCGAGCACGGTAAAAGCGCTTGCCATGGTTGCCTGCTGCGGACCGGTGGACAAGGTGATCGACTGCGGGCCCAATGTGGCGCTTGAAGAGATGCTGACCACGACGGTCGCCGACGTGGCACTGGTTGGCGTCACCGAGACGATGGAAATACCGCTGCCGGAGAATTTCGCCGTTGTACTGCCGAGACCAAACAGGGGCAGGAAATAGGCCCCAAAGTTCGTGTAGATGCCATTAACCGTCAGGCTCAGGTTTGTCTGTCCCCGTTGGCCGGTGCTGGGTGTGACGGAAGTAACCGTTGGACTGCCGTTTTGGATGATCAGCCCGTTGTCGAGCGAAACAACCTCGCTGCCACTGGTGACTGTGACTACCCTCGAGCCGGTTGCCGCCGCCGGATCAATCGAGATCAGGGCAGTCAGGATCGTTGGGCTTGCGGCGCTTATCGAGCTAACAGTCACACCCGGCCCATACGAGATGCTGGAAGCGTTTGTAAAGTGCGTGTAGAGGCCGGTGATGGTGACTGGAACATTGACCTCATTTTGATGGGCCACCGATACCGTCCACGAAGCAATGGCCGGGCCGGGCGAGACCGTGAATGCGGATGCCAGGGTGAGAACCTCACCGCCCGTGGTCACGTTCAAGGTGCGGGGGCCGACTGTACCCGCCGAATCCAAATTGATCGTAGCGACCACCGTAGTCGGAGAAACCAGTTGGACCGATGACGCGATTCCGGAACCAAAATCGACAGTCGTGGTCGAGTCGAAGTGCGTGCTGAGTCCGTTGATGGTGACACGGACGTTGGAGGACCCTTGCGGGGCGACAGCAGGCGACACCGATGAAACTTGGGGGCTGAGTGTGATGGTTTCAGCTTGCAACGGGTGGGTTCCGGTTGAGAAGGGCGAGTTGGCAAGCGGAACCAATGCGCCTGTAATGACATCCACGCTGTATGCCGACGTTGTGTTGTCGGCAAAGTTGGCAGCGTAGACGAATCGGCCGGACGGATCGACACCTACGGAGAGGGTCCCGCTGCGGGCCGTGAAAGGGGACCCTGGGATGGATGTGAGCGCCCCCGTGGAGGAGTCAATCGAATACCCGGAAACGGTGCCGGAGCCGCCATTTGCGACGTAGGCATAGCGACCGGTGGGCGAGATGGCGACGGCGTTCGGCGTAGTTCCCGCCGCGATGGGAAAACCTGGCAGGGACGACAGGGCACCCGTCGCGGAGTTCACGGCAAACGCGCTGATCGAGTTCGATCCGCTATTGGTTGCATACACAAATTGTTCTGAAGGTGTTACGGCGATGCCCTGGGGCTGGGTCCCGGCCGCGAACGGGGATCCGGCAACGGGGCTCAATGAACCATTTACAGGGTTCACTGTCCAAGCCGAGATCGTTCCCGCGCCTCGGTTGGTTGTGTAAACGAAACGTCCCGACGGAGAAACCGCCACACCTGTGGTGTTCGATTGAGCGGCGAATGGCGATCCCGGTACCGGCACGAGATTCCCCGAGGAATCCACGGCGAATGCGGACAAGGTGCCTTCGTCATAGTTTGCCGCATAGGCGAAAAGGCCGGACTGGGCAATCTTCAGGCCAACCGGGTGCGGGGTGGCAACCGGGGTTCCGCCCAGCGCCGAGAGCGAGCCGTTGGACGGATTCACGGCATAGCCTTGGAGAGTACTCCCTGAGTAACTGGCTTGGAAAAGGAATCGGCCCGAGGGAGCCGCGCTCACTTGGGAGATTGCGGATTGCGGTTGGATGGTGAGCGCCACCGACGACAGCAGTCCGGAAGTGGAGTTGAGCGAATACGCCGCCAGACCGTTGGCCAATCCGGTAACTGTGGACGGCACATACAAGCCGTTGACGGTATACGGGACGTAAAGGAATTCCGTCTGGGTGGTACCGGCAGCGGTGACTGCAAAAACATTCGACAAAGTCACGGAATCCACCGCAACGGTGCGGTTGCCGAGAAACGCGGTCGGCGAGACCGTGATGTTCGCTGTCAAATTGGAGTTGTCCGTCACGCTGATGGAGTTCACCGTGATCCCGGCTCCGAAGTTGACGGTGCTGGCCGATGTGAAGGTCGTGAAGACACCCGTGACGGCAACGTTCAGCGTTTGCCCCTGGATGACATTGGTGGGGGATAGAAAGCTTAGGAAGGGTGTCGCGGCGACAACTGTGAATACACCTTGACCCGACGCTGTTTCGCCAAGGGTGGTGACGGATACGCCGAAAAGGCCCGGAGCGGCCTGGGGTGAGATTGAGATGTTCACCGTAGCATGGGTGTCATCGGTGGCGGAAACAGAGTTCACGTTGATTCCTGGGCCAAAGGCCACAGCCTGGGTCCCACGGCTGAAGTGGGTATTGGTGCCGCTCACCACCACGCTCATATTCTGCTGCCCCTGTTTGCCGGAGGCCGGAAACACCGAACTGACGACGGCGGGCCCCGGGGTGATGTTGAAAGCCCCGTAGAGGGTGAGCTTTTGGGCCGTTGCACCGGTGCCGTTGGTGACGACAATATCCCGGCTACCTGTGTAAGCCACCGGATCCACATAGCCTGTGACAGTGATGGAGTTTCCGGAGGTGACGGTGGCTGAAATGTCGAGCGTGCCCGTGCCAAGACTCACAGTTGTGGTGGCTTGGCTGAAGAAAGTGTACTGCCCCAGAATTCCAATACTGAAATTGGACTGCTGCTGGACGCTGGACGGCGTGGAGGAAAGCAGGACCGGGGTGCCGGGCTGGATGACGAAAGCATTGTTCAACGTGGCCGATTCGCCACCGGTCTGCACGGAGACGGAGCGCTCCCCAACAGATGCGAGGGCATCCAGCGCCAGCGTCATGGTAGCCGTGGTGGAACTGGTAACAGAGACATTGCTGACCGTGGTGCCGCTGCCAAAACTAAATGAGGTGGACCCTTGGGCCCAGTGGGTACTGAATCCCGCCACTGAGACTTGTAGCGAGTTTCCCTGCAGGGCCGTGTTGGGACTCACGGACGTGATGAGGCTGGTGCCGGACGAGATGGAAAACTGACCTGTGGCCGTTTCGGTTGTCCCGTTTTGAACCGTTGTCGCGACCAAACCGCATCCACCGGTGCCGACGGTCGGCGACGCAGTCATGGAAATTCGTGCGGCGGTTGGCCCGAAAATTCGAACGTTGGCGACGCTGACGCCGGTGCAAGCGGTAAATACCGTTCCGGCGTAGAAAGTTGTAAACTGGCCGACGACGTCGAAATCGCGGGTCTGCCCTTGGACGATGGCACTGGGATCGATGAGGGACAGGGCCGGAACTCCTACTGTCACGCCAAAGGCGGTGGTTTCCGTTTCGGTAGCACCCGTGGCGATGGTCACGGTCCGGCTACCCATGCTGGCGTGGGGGTCGATGGTGATGTTCGCCACAGCGCTGGTTAGGCCGGTCACTTGGAATGTGTTGACCGTGATACCGGCACCGAAGGCAATTGTGGAACTGCCTGGAATCCAAGAGGTGTAGCGGCCTTGGAAATTCACGTCCAAGGTCTGGCCCACCAAGGCAGAACCTGGATTCGTGTAGGAGATGTAGGAAGTGGGCGGGGGAGTCGAACCACCACCGGTACCCGGCCCTGCGGGTGCGCCGACAACGTTTACATTGGAGGTCAACACCTGCGGACCTGTCTGCACGGTGATCCTATGCAAGCCAACAGCGGCATTGGCCGGGACATTGAGCACAGCCGTGATGCTGGTAAAGCTATTGACCGTGCTGTCCGAGGTCAAGGTTAGCCCGTCAAACGTCACGTGGGTATTGCTGCGAGTCCAATTGGTATGGTCGCCGCAAATTTGCACATTGACGTTTTGCTGGCCTTGCGTGAGAACGCTCGGATTCACGCATGTGATGGCCGGAATCCCGCCCGTAATCAGGAAGCTGTTGGCCTTGGCGAGCACTTCGCCGCCGGTAGCCATGTAGACAGTGCGGGTTCCGAGCGCGGCCGTCGGCGACACCGTGATCTCAGCCACCGCCGACGTGGCGCTGTTGACTTGGAACCCATTCACGGTAATCCCGTCACCCGGCATTTGGAAATGCGTCTGTCCCTGAACCCAGTGCGTTCCGTTGCCCGTGATGCTGACAAAGACATTCTGTGCCCCTTGGTTGGCCATTGTCGGCGCAATGTCGGTGATGATGGCCCCACCGGCCACCACTTGGAAGTAGCTTCCGGAAACAATCTCCGTACCCGTGGTGATGGTCACGGTGCGCGGGCCTACAAATGCCAGGGGATCAATGGAAACTTGGGCCGATAGCGTCTGGCTATCCACAACTTGCACCGACCCTACGAGGGTTACACCCGGGCCAAAGGTCGCCGTAGTGGATGGCCCCCAGTGGGTGAATTGCCCGATTATTGTGAGAGTTAACGTTTGCCCCTGCTGGCCGTTGACGGGAGACACACCGTTGAGGGTTGGAGTACCCGGCAGCACCGTGAAGGCGTTGGCATAGGCCGCATTCTCACCCAAGGTGGAAACACAGAGGGTGCGAAGGCCGGTAGGCGCGACGGAACTGACAGCGACGGCCAGCGTGGCGTGCTGGGCATCGGTTACGGCCACGTTGGCGACATTGACGTCCACCAAGTTCACCCAGTAGGGGGGGCAACTGCCGGAGGTCATCAATGCCTGGGTGACGCCGTTGCGGAAGCTCGTATTTTGGCCCACGATGTTGACGCTCACAGTGGAACCCTGCCGACCGCCCGATGGCGCGAGACTGGTCACGATCGCCGCTCCGGGGCCAACTGAGAACACATATGGCAGAGATTCCGTCTCGATGTTGGAACCGACCTGGGTGGTGACAGTCAGGCTGTAGGGCAGCGGTCCTGGATAAATGTAGGGCAGGGTGATGTAGGTGGTGCCGTCAATCAGCAGATCGATGACGCCCTGCTGTGTTGCGTTGTTGACCACGAATGATTTCACAATCAAGCCGTTGTTGTTCCCGAAAGACGCGGCGGTGACCCCGTTGATCCAGTTCGTGCCAATACCCTGGACCTGCACACTGATTTCGGTGCCTTGCAGCCCAGTCGTAGGTGTGATCGTCATGCCTGACGGCTGGGTGATGATCACCAAGACTGCGTCGGACGAGGATTGCGCAACTTCGCCATCCGTGGTAACGCTGATGCTGCGCAGTCCCGCGGGGGACGAATAGCTGACGGCGATCTGGCCGGTTAGGTGTGTGGCGTCGACCACTGTCAGGCTGCTGACGGTGATGCCGGAGCCGAAATTGACTACGGTTTCGCCGTCCAGAAAGTGGGAATTCGCGCCAGCGATGCTGAAGGTCGCGATCTGCCCTTGGTTGACAGTCAGCCGACTACTCTGGGTGGCTGGCGTCGACGCTACCGACGAAATGGAGGCGATGCCGGGCGTGACCGAGAACAATGTGGCGGTGGGTGGGGCCAGCACCTCCTGGGTGGCGGGAGGTGTTCCGCCCAATGGAGTGATCATTTCCACGCTGCGGCCGCCAACGGGAGCACGTGGATCGACCGTTACGACTGCGGTGCCGTGCTGGCTGTCCAAGAGTTGCCAAGTGCCGCTTTGTACGCTGACACCCTGTCCGAGGATCGGAATTGTGGATGCGGTGAAGTTCGTGTTGGAACCAGTGATCGTGACGGTAACTGGGCCTTGACCCTGCGCCAGCGATGAGGGCGAGATGCTGGACACGTAAGGAATAGTAAGACCAACGGGCGTGGGCGGATCCACGTAGAACCCGATCTGCAGCTGCTCGCTGTCGGTGTTCACAAATGCCTGCCGCCACCCGGTGGCCGCGCCAGCACCAATGGCAACATCGACCGTAAGCTGTGTCGCGGAGACATTGTACGGTCCACGCGTCAGCGATACATTCGGCCCAAAACCAACTGAGGTGGGGCTTGGCCCCGAGGTCGTGAAATGCGTATATTGGCCCGTGATCGTGACGCTCGCCGAGGTCCCCGGCGAGGCGTGCCACGGGGATATTCCGGTTAAAACCGCAGGCGTACTGGTGACGCAAAACTGGGCGGTGAGTACCTGCGCCGGGGTGCCGGGAACCGTCAAGGTCACGGTACGGTTGGGGCACTGGTTGGGATAGCCGGGAGCGGCCGGAGCGGTGGCCGAAATCACAAAATTCGCGGTCCCGGTGGACCTGCCGACGGGAAAATTCACAGCCGCCAAGTTGACCCCCTCGCCGTCGATTGTGGCGAAGGTGGAACCCGAAAAGGAGACGCAATCAGCTTGGAATCCAACTTGGACTGTGGTCCCAACCATGCCGCTGGAAGGGCTCAATGAGAGCGACGCTGGGCATCCGGTAAAGGTAATGGGGGAGCCACCGATACCGGGGTTGAACGCGTAGCTGGCCACTTCCCCGCCAGTCGACATTGTGAGCGAAGTGCTGCCGAGCGCCGCTGCCTGCGGGATCGTGACATCGACGTAGGCAAGATTCGGCTGCGCAACTGTTATCCGTGTGATCACCGCCTGGCCCATGGAGGCAGTGGTGATGCCCTGGATCCAGTGGGTGCCTGTACCGTTGACCTGTAGCCGGTAACTCTTGCCGATGATCAGATTGGTTGGGCTGACGGATGAGATGAACGCGCCATCTGACTGCACCGTGAACGAGAAGAAGAGATAGTTGCCGTGGCTGGATAGGATTATGTCCCGCCCGCCAGGGTTGGCATAGGCATCGATGTTCAGGGTGACAACCGCTTGGGTGTCGCTGTTGACCGTGACACTTGTGGCGATGTTCGGGCCAAAGTCAAAAGTCGGCGGAAACTGGCGGAATTGGGTATTGGCAGTATTGACCGCCACTTGGACCCCGGTACTGCCTTGGGCTGCGGCAGTGGATGAAACGGAAACAATTCGCGGAGACGCTGCGGAGAGAATGGTGAAACCGCTCCCAATGGTGGCGATTTCGCCGTCTGTGGTCGCCGCGACCGAGTAGGTGCCGATGGAGGCGTTCGGACTGATGGATATCGACGCTGTCAACGTCTGCCCAATCTCGTCCACTGTCACATTGCCGACATTGATGCCACCCGCGAAGCTAACCAAGGTGCCACTCTGCAGCCAATGCGTGCCCGAGCCTGTCAAAGTAACCGTCATGTTCTGGCCCTGTACACCAGTGAATGGGGTCACCGCCGAAATATGCGCCCCGCTCGGATTGATCCCGAAGCCATTGGCTGCATAGGCGAATTCCCCACCCGTGGCCAGAGTGACGTGCCGCGACCCTGCTGGTGCGAGGCAATCGATTGAGAGCCTCACGGTGGCACTTTCGGGAGATCCCACTCGGACCGAATTCACGGTGACGCCGTCACCGAAATTCGCCACGGTGGTGCCGTCTTGGAAATGGGTCCCGACGCCGGTCACGAGCACGGACAAATTTGAGGCGCATTGGGTACCTGCGTTCGGTGAAAGCAACGATACAGGCAGCGCCGGAGAAGCGCTGACGGCAAAACCGCCCAGCTGGAACGGCGCACCGGATGGACATTGCCCCGAGAGAACGCCCGACGCCACTGCGCAGACCGTGTAGGCCCCGGGCGTGGCATTCGCGGGAATCGAAACCGTCGCCGATATCTTTTGCCGCGCCGCATCAAAGGCGGTTACGGTTCCGCGAAAAAAACGTATTGCCGGGCCCGGTGAAACCGACCGAAATCTGGCCTGGACTCGCCGGAGCGGCCCAACCGGCGTATTTCAACATGATCGAGACCGCTACGGTGGTCCCCGTCTGACCCGCGCCGGGAGAGATGTTGGAGATTTGCGGCGCTGGGGAGATCGTGAAGGGCGAGGCTTGATTGCTTGTGAAGGCACCAGTCGAGGTGGAGCCGGCAATGCTAATGGAAACCCCCGACAGGGGCGAGGAGGTGGACAGCGATGTCGGCAAAGTGAAGATCACCTTGCGCTGGGCTGTGGCGAGCGTCGTGGCCGCGTTGGGCGTGATGGTGGTGGCACCAAAAGTCACGGAGCCTCCATTGCCAGCGGGCGGTGTGACAGTCACGGTGAGATTGGAAACAACGCCGGTCAAGCCTGTTGCATTCAGCTGGATAGTCTGCCCGGCAAACGGCGCAACGGGATTTAATGGAAGCGACACCGTGACAGCACCGAAAACGACGGAGCTCAAGGCGAGGGGCAGCAGGACGCGCAGTACAGTTCCGATTTGATTCATCGTATGCTCCTAACATCCACCGACAAAGAAGACGAAATTCCGTGTTATGGCGGCACCTGTCCCCCCACCCGCCAATATGGCAAGACGGTGAAGCAGACACAACCATTTCGTTACAAGCGTAAACTTCAATGAACATATCCGATGGACATACACATCCCACCGGGTAGCCAGGAGTCTATCAGGATAGTTTGAAATGGGTCAAGGAAAATTAATTCCCAAAAATTGCCTTGCCGGTACCGACTGTAAGTCTGGACCTTTCTACCTGTTAAAGCGGTCCAGTAAGCGACCATAGACGGAAAGCGAGGCGACGAAGAGCACCGTCAGAACCGCGATCACGAAAACACTGGAACGGATCTGGGCGAATCCTGCCGCCACAGTTGCCACAGCTTGGAGCGCTCCGATGGGAAGGAGCCGGCCCCCCGTGAAACGCCATCTTTTCTGAGCCATGGGAATGAGTACCGAGGAGTGGTGGCCAACACTCAGGGCCGCCAGTCCCGAGGCCATGGCCGGAAGCGGGTTCAGAGGCAAGGCCAGCAGCAACAGGACGCCCAAGAATGCAATATCCTTGGCGAGTAGGCGTTGCCAGCCGCGCACCGGAAGCGACTTCCCCCCGGTTCCGTCCAACGAAAAGAGCGATTGCGCCTGGGTACTGAGCGCAAGTGCGATCACAATGCCCAAAATGGGGGGCCCCTGAGTATCGCCAATCGGTCCCCGCAGGCGGTAAGTCCAAGCGCCAACCGCTAGTGCCACTGCTAGCCAGGTATCCAGCAACGCCAACATTTGTCGAAGATGGTTTGTAACCAGTGCTCCCATCGTACCCGGAAACAAAGGCACCGCACGTGCGATGTCCAAATTCGGGAGTTGTCTGACAATGCTCCGAATGCCGATCGTTAGGAATTGAAACCCCAGCAACACGCCCGCACCACTCCAACCGATTCGCGGCAGAAGTAGAAGCGCCAACCAAAGAATTGGGTTGAGCAGTCTACCGATGCACCGCAGCGCGAGGGACTGGGATCGGGTGAGCGGCCAAAGCAACTGCCGTTCGACCGGAATCCTGTCCAGAGGGTCCCCCGAGAGCGGGAAAGCCAGCAGAATACCCAGCAATCCGAGAAAAGGATAGGCGCTCCAAGGCTGGACCCCGCTTGACACGGCCCCGGCCACCAGAAGCGCCACGAAAAGGAAGAAATTGTTAACGCGCAGAGCCGC
>CAITMP010000851.1 GCA_903893525.1 uncultured Acidobacteriia bacterium
AACCGCCTTTGGGCCCGGTCGCTGGTGACCCGGAGAAACCATGTGGCGACGGCGGAAACGGCCAGTCCGACACCTGCTCCCAGCGCCAGATTGCGGTTCTTGTGCGCGAACCCGTCGGCCAGCAGCTTGAACCAGAGTGCCAGCAGCGCGTCGGGCAACGCCGAGAACAGCGATAGGGACAGCGATACTGCGAGCAACCGTGGTTCGGCCTCGTGGGCGCGCTTCAACGCCCTCCACATCGAGGGCAGGGCTGCGGGCATGTCGTCGTGTTTGCGCTTAGACTGGCCCATCGATGCTGACTCCTTCATCCGGCAACCCATCCTCGGACGACCCTTCGGCAAAACGCGAGGCCTGCATGTCGAACATGGTCTTGTAGCGCCCGCCGAGTGCGATCAGTTCGTCATGGCTGCCCAGTTCGACCACCTTGCCGTCCTCCACCACGCATATCCGGTCCGCCAGCCGCACTGTCGAGAAACGGTGGGAAATCAGGATAGTGGTTGCATTCCGAGTGGCCCGCAGCACCCGCTCGAATATTTCCGCTTCTCCCCGGACATCGAGCATGGCGGTGGGCTCGTCCAGCAATACCAGCCCGGCACCCAGCTTGACGGCACACAGGGCGCGGGCGAGCGCGACCCGCTGCCACTGGCCTCCGGATAGCTCTGTGCCGCCCTCGTAGCCGCGCGCCAGAATTGTGTCGAGGTCGGACAAATGCACCGCTCCGGCCTCGCGAAGGGCTTCCATTATCACCGCGTCCGGCGCACCCGCCGGGGCTACGTTGTCCCGCAGCGGGAGTTCGAAGCGGATGAAATCCTGGAAAACCGCAGTTACGCGCGACCTCCACTCGGAAAGATCCAAATCGCGCAGGTCGACGCCGTCCACTTCGATGGCCCCCTCCTGCGGATCGTAGAGGCGGCAGAGCAGCTTCGCCAGGGTGGTTTTTCCGGCACCGTTGCGTCCGACGATTGCTATCGAGGTGCCAGCGGGGATGTCGACGCTGAATCCATCCAGTACCGGACGGTTGGATTCCCCATAATGGAATTTCACGTCCCGGAAGCGCAGGGATACGGCGGGTGTCCCCGCAGCCGAATGTCTCCCAGTGGTTTTCGACAATTCCCCGGCCTTCGCCATCGATGCGCGCAACCGCAACACTGCGCCGACCGGGGCTCCCGCCCCGTCGAGCGCCCAAGAAAGGCCCCCGAAGGCAATCACGCTGGTCGCGACCGCAGCATTGGCGAATGTGATGGCCTGTCCCAGAGCGATACGTCCAGCCGCGGCATCGGAAACCAGCGTCCACATTACGAGCCCGTTCGCTGCCAGCACCAACAGCACGCTCCATAGCAGGGGTTGCTCCCGGAGCCTTGTCGCTTGGAATTGAAGCTCCAACAATTCGCGTCGGCGTGAGGAAAACCGCTCCACCACCCATTTTGAGAGTCCGAACAGCCGCAATTCCTTGGATGCGGGAGGTTCCACGGCCAGGCGATACGCGTAGTCAGCTTGACGCTGGGCGCTGCGGACTTGGTCGGTGTCCCGTTCCTTCCATACCGCGCTTTCCCGCAGCAGCCAATGCGTGCCGAACCATGCCCCGGCGAGAACGAATGGCGCCCACCAGGCCCAGACTCCAAGCAGCGCAGCTGCGGCCAAGCCCGAGACCATCTCGACTAGGCCGCCCGCGATGAAATCCATCGCGATGGAAAGGGGCGGGCCACTGATGCCGAGGTCGAAATCGCGCGCCATGGCCAAATCCGTTGTTAGGCGCTGGTCTTCCAAATGCCCCATGCCCGGCGGCGTCACGCAGGATGTTGTCAGTTCGTCGTACAGCCAAGCCGCCAATTGGCTGCCCAGATTCGCGCCCACGGCCCGGTGCAGGGGCGAGAGCACCTGCAGCATTATGAACACCGTTCCAGCAAACAGCAGGGGTTGGGTCAGAAGGGCGTGGCCTTGCACGGCTCCTACCAAGCCGCCGACTGCCACCGCGAACAGGGCAGGCAACAGGCCCCGGAGAACCAGAATTGTCCACCACAGTGTCGCCAGCCACGGCGCGGCCTTCGGGAGGACACCGAAGAATTTCC
>CAITMP010000852.1 GCA_903893525.1 uncultured Acidobacteriia bacterium
CGCACGGGGGCAGGGGTTCCGGGTCGCGGATGATCGGCAGGCCGGGCCGACCCACGTCACCTGAAAACGCGAGCCGCACTCCATCGTGTTCGAGAACGATGGAAGACGAGCCCAGCATGTGGCCCGCTTCAAAGGACTCCATCGAGAGCCCGGGGCCGATTTGCGTCGGTGTCCGCAATGGGACGGGTCGGAAGTGCTCCATGGTGGCTTCCGCATCGGCTGTCGAGTAGAGCGGGTCGACCGGCTCGTCGTCGGGATGGTGGCGGTTGACGAATTCGGCGTCGGATTCCTGGATGTGGGCGGTGTCGCGCAGCATGGACTGGCAGAGGTCGATGGTGGCCGGAGTGGTGTAAATCGGGCCGCCGAAGCCACCCTTGACCAGCAAGGGCAGCCGCCCGCTATGGTCGATGTGCGCATGGGAAAGAACTACCGCACGGACCGTGTGCGCCGGAACATCCAGTGTGCGGTTGCGCCGTTCGGCCTCCTTGCGGCGGCCCTGGAACATCCCGCAGTCCAGGATGTAGCGGTGATTTTCGACTTCGAGCTCGTGCATGGAGCCGGTCACTGTTCCTGCTGCTCCGTGGAAGGTTAGGCGCATTGTCATCTCGCTGCTTCCAGCGTATACCTGATATCCACCACTTGCCGTGACAGGAAGGGCGAAACATCGATTTCAACCGTCCCCTTTCCGCCCAATGCTTCCTCGGCCATGGCCCGGAATTCCGCCGGCGTGTAGGCCCTGCGGACCGAGAGCCGCCCGTCGGATCCGGCTTCCGGGCTGATCAACGGGCATAGAAAGATCGAAAACAACGCCAAAGGCAATGGATGCCGGATCAAATCCAGAATCAGGAACCTGCGGCAGGATCGCCCCACGTTCCGGATCATGGCAATATTTTCCTCCGGCGAAAGATGATGCGCCAGAAGCGAGCAGACCGCGACGTCCGAGTCCGGCAGCAGATCGCGCGTGGCATCCGCCGCAACCATGGGCACGTCCAGAATGCGCCCAGGTTTCAAGTCAATCCCGACCACATCCACGCCCAGGCGTTTGCGCAGGTACACCAGCAGGTCGCCGCCGCCGCAGCCGATATCGAGGATTCGGCGCACTGGTTGGGGGTCGGCTTTCAGAAAACGTTCGATGGTGGGGAAGCTCCCCAGCAAACTGTGGAGTAGCGCCAAATCGCGGTGGAATCGCTCGAGCAGGAGCTGCGGGATCTTGTCGTCGTCCATCAACTCCCGCTGCAAGGATCGCTGCACCTATTTGCCCCGCGTCAGGCCGAGGGCCCGGATTCGCTTGTGCAGATTCGTCCGCTCCATGCCCAACGCCCGCGCGGCGCTCGAAACGTTCCAACTGGCCTCCTCGAGCGCCCGGAGCACGTAGCCGCGCTCGGCCGATTCCCTCGCCTCCTGGACGCTGGACCTGGGCGATGTCTCGCGCTGCAGTTTCAGTTCCAGCGGGATAGCCGCCATTCCCAACACGTCGCCGTGCGACAGGATCGCCATCCGCTCCACCACGTTGCGCAGTTCGCGCGCATTCCCCGGCCAGGAATACTCCTCAAAGCTGGGCCAAACTTCGGGGTCGAAGCTCTTCTGCCGGAAGCCGTTCCTCGAACAGAAATCGTCCAGGAAGTATTCGGCCATGGGAATCACATCCTGGGGCCGCTCGCGCAGTGCCGGGACCCGGATTGGGACCACGCTTACGCGGTAGAACAGATCCTCGCGGAATTTTTCCGCCGAAACCATCGCTGAAAGATCCCGGTTCGTGGCTGAAACGACGCGCACGGAAACCCGGATCGTCTGCTCGCCGCCAACGCGGTGGAATTCGCCCTCCTGCAGCACACGCAGCAGTTTTGCCTGTGAATTGGCGTGCAGGTCGCCGATTTCGTCGAGGAATAGCGTGCCGTTGTCCGCCATTTCGAACTTGCCGCGCCGCATCGCCGTGGCCCCGGTGAACGAGCCCTTTTCGTGCCCGAACAGCTCGCTCTCGATCAGGTCGCCCGGAATCGCGGCGCAGTTCACCTTCACGAACGGCCCCCCGGAGAACGGGCTGGCGTTGTGGATGTGTGCTGCGAGCAATTCCTTGCCCGTGCCGGATTCGCCGATCAGCAACACCCTCGCGTCCGACCGCGCCGCCATGGAAGCCTGTTCCACCGCCCGCATAAACGCCGGACTGGAACCGATCATCTTGGCGCCTGGACCGGCCACGTCGCGCAGCTTCTTATTCTCCTGCTTCAGCTTTCCCTGTTCGAAGGCATTGCGGACGGCCACCAGGACACGGTCGCGTCCCAGCGGCTTCTCCAGAAAGTCGAAAGCCCCGGCGCGTGTGGCCTCCACGGCGTCCGCAATGGTGCCGTGTCCGGAGATCATGATCACTTGGCCCGTGATTTCCGCCGCTTGCAACTCGCGCAGCAGGTCGATTCCGCTGGCGTCGGGCAGGCGGACATCCATCAGCACCAAGTCCATGCGTGTGTGCTCGGGGAAGCGGCGCATTTCCGCCGCCGAGCGAACGGTGTTCACCTGGTAACCCTCTCGTTCCAGGATCATCCGCAGGGATCGTCCGATGTTCTCTTCGTCGTCAACAACCAGAATCCGTCGAGCCGCCATAATTGTCCGTTCCGATTCCGTGCTATGCCGCGGGAAGGAGCACGCGGAATGCCGCTCCACCCAATTCGCCCTGGATCGGCAGGATGTCCCCGCCGGAAAGCAGGGCGCTTTTCCGCGCGATCGACAGCCCCAAGCCCATGCCGCGCTTCTTGAACGAGATTGTGGGCTGGAAGAGCGACTTGCGCGCCAATTCGCTCAAGCCGGGGCCGGAATCATGCACCTCGATTGCGACGCGCCCGTCGATGGCGCGAACTTTGGCGAGGATCGTACCGCCCTCGCCAGCCGCGTCCGCCGCATTTTCCAACAGATTCACCAGAATGCCGCGCACCAGGTCTTGGTCGGCCATTGCGTCGGGCGTTCCCGCAACGGTTTCCACGGCGTAACGCACCTCGGGGTGCGCGGATTTGAGAAACGCAATGCGCTCCTCGACAATCGCCTGCAGATCCAACTTTTCGGGACACACCGGGGGCTCGGAGGAAAATTCGGAGAAGGCCCGGATGCGCCTCTCCAGAGATTCAATCTCGTCGACCACGATGGACGCTGCTTGCCCCAGGAATGCCTTGCGGCCCTCCGGTTCCACATCCAGATCCCCGCTGCGTGCCACCATTTCCTCCACCGTGAGGCGGATTGGTGTGAGGGAATTCTTCACCTCGTGGGCCATCTTGCGGGCGAGCACCTGCCAGCTGGCGAGCTGGGTCAGATAGACCAGCCGGTCCCGGTTCTGCTCCAACTCGGATGCCGTCCGGTTGAAGGCCTCGGAGGCCAATCCGATCTCGTCCTTGCCGCCCGTCGGAACACGGACGCGGAAATCGCCTCCTGCCAAGGATTTCAAGGCCTCCGTGAGGCTGACAATAGGGCGGCTGAAGCGGGTTGCCACGAACCACACCAAGCCCAGTGCCCCCAGGCAGATAGCGGCTGCGAGGAGTCCCCAAGCTGCAAAGAACCCCTTGCGAAGATCGCGCGCCGCTGTCTGGCGGGCCTTGCTGATTTCGCCGGAGAGGTCCTCCATGCGGATGGCAAGTGGCCGCTGCCAGACGCGCACACCCTTCGGTGTATTCAAGAGGAATAATAACTGGGCTCCACCGGGTCCAACGCGCGCGAAGCGTTCCGCATCGCCACTCTCGCGCATGTCCTGAGCCAGGGAAAGTGCCTCAGTCGGAACCGTTGGCACGGACTCCACCCGCCCGGACAAGGCATCCGCGCGCAACTGTTCGCAAGCCTGCCGGTAGTACTCGCGACCTGTCTTCTCCAGCGAAACCGAAAGGCTCGCCAACTGGTCCACGGGTCGTAGCCGCAGGCTCTGGTCCAGCAGGACGGAAGTGAGCCAAAGCGCGGCACCCAACGGAACCAGGGTCGCGGCGATGAACACGAGCGCCAGCCGCGTCCGAAGGCTCATCCGTGGCTCTCTTTCCTCAGTTCGGCCAAACGGAAGGGCCCCTTGTTCAGCAGCCACCTGGGCTGGGTTCCTTTGATGGGACGGCTGAAGATCTCGATCAGGCGCGTGATATTGATGCCTGGGTCACCCACTATCCCCAGTTGGTCGTGCGGATCCTCCGCGCGGAGGTCCAGCTGTACCCAAAAAGGGCGGCCGGCGGGCAGTGCCGAGCGGTCAATCGTCAGATTGTCCAAGCACCACCGTTCCACACCCGTATCGGAAAGGTGCGAGGCCGCGCGCCGGGCCGAGGTGTTTTCCCCGAACCGGGTCACGGCAAACTTCTCTTCCCAAATGTCATAGCTGACGGCGAAACGGGCAACGGCGCGGACTTCCGCGACTAAGGCGTTCGGCTCGGTTGTGACCGTCAACTGTCCGATGAAGGCGATCGCCACCCCGTCCTTGGCCCGCTGTAGCGGCTTGCCGCTCATGAAGCGTAGGTTTGGGGCGGAAATTCGCAGGAAATCGCCGTCCAGATGGACTTGGAGCGAGGGCGCAACCGTTGTTACGGCGTGCAGGGGCTGCAGCGTCCCGGCAGCGAATGCCGAGCCAAGCATCCCGTGTGTGATGCGCTCAAGGAACCGACGTCTGTCCAAGCTATCCGTCAATAGTTCATTCCCGCCATGAAAACCGGTGCCAATCCGAACGCGCCCCGCCCGTCCATCACGGGAAAAGCCACGGTCATCACGAATATTCCCTGCCTGTAGCCCGCCCCCAGCGAATGTTTTAGTTGGCTGCTATGGCCGGAACTTGAGAGGGAGCCGGCATCCCAAAACGCCTCGATGGTTCCTTCGCCGGTCTGCCGCCCATATGAAAGCGTATTATGAGTGACGCGCGTCCCGCCCAAAGGGTTCATGGCATATCGGTTCCAACCCCTCAAAGTGGAACTGCTGCCCAGCACGAACCGTTCGTAGAATGGCGCAGCGCCGCTGATCGCACCCACCATCACCACATCGGACATCGTTTGCCTGCCCCGTTTGAACTCGTACCTGGCTGAGAGTACCTGGCGGGTGTATCCGTAGTCCGAGCCGAGACCGGCCCAGCCCGCGCGCAGGCTGTATCTGCCGTCGAAAGATTGCTGGGATTCCTCGTGTTCCAATTTGCGTGCGAACTGCACGTCGGCGGTCGCCGAATTGGCCGAGCGCAGGGTTGCGGCCGGGTTTTCCGATTCCATCTGTTGGAAGCTGAGGCCGCCGGAAATACTGAGGCCGCGGGCGACGGTGATGGTGATTTCCGGCGCAATGTTGCGGCGGCTGCGGTAAAGATCCAGTGCGGAACGCTCGGTGGCCGGCATCGCGGCCAAGGCTGCGCGGGTCGAGTCGGTCCATTGTTCGTGGTAGCCCTCCACTTGCACGGCGACCCTCACTTTTTCCGAGAAAAATTTTCCGTTCTCGATGCGGGCGGAAAAGCCAGTGAACCGCTCCGTCGAGGCGTCGCCATTGCTGACCACGCCGAGCGAGAGGGAGTTGTTGCGGAACCTGGATGCCGCGTCGAGTTCGCCGGTCCAGCCTTGGCTGGAGTGGTACAGGAATTTGGGTACCGAGACGTCGAAGGCGAGGGCCTTGTGAACGAATTCGAAGTTGAGCCGAATCCGATC
>CAITMP010000853.1 GCA_903893525.1 uncultured Acidobacteriia bacterium
TGTACAGCCTCGACAGGCTGGTCCCGTCGAACAGTTGCTGGGTCCAGATTTCGTTCACTCCGACCGCGCCGGGTGTCCGCACTGCAACGCTGAACTTCGCCAGCGACGCCGGGGGCAGTCCCCACACCGTCGTTCTGACCGGTGTTGGCCAGGACGGGTCGGCGGCTGGCAAGATCCTCGTGGTTGCCACGCCCGCACTCGCCTTCGGGAACCAGAACCTCGGGACTTCCGCGTCGGGCCAGTATGTTTACCTGAACAGCGCAGGCACGGCCCCGGTCGCTTTCACGGGTTATGCAATCACCGGTGCCAACGCCGCCGACTTCACCATCGCCGCGAACAATTGCCAAAGCGGGTACGCCAACCAGCTGCCCCAAAACAACAGTTGCTGGCTTCAGGTGTCGTTCACGCCGTCGGGAGCCGGGGTCCGCTCGGCCACGCTGTCAGTAACGGACGACGCGCCGGGTGGCCCCCATACCGTTGCACTTTCCGGAGTCGGACAGGATGCCTCCGCTGCCACGAAGAACCTAGTGGTCACCACTCCGTTCCTTGCTTTTGGTGCCCAAGTGGACGGCACCGCCGCGACGCAGACCGTCAGCGTCTCCAGCATCGGCATCGCGCCCGTCGTGTTCTCCAGCTACACGGTGAGCGGCAGCAACGCGTCGGACTTCGCTATTACCTACAACAACTGCCATACAGGCTATCTGGACCAGCTGGGCCAAGGCTCGTCCTGCCAAGTCCAGATCACGTTCGCGCCATCGGCACCCGGCGTCCGGACCGCGACGCTGAACTTTGCCGACGATGCACCGGGCAGTCCCCATACCGTGAGCCTCAGCGGTGTTGGCCAGGATGCTACCGTCACCGGCAAGAGCTTGGTGGTCGCAACGCCGGTTCTTGCCTTCGGTGCCCAGAACATCGGGACAACCAGCGGTAGCCAATCCGTCTACGTCACCAGCACCGGAACCGCCCCGGTAGCGTTTTCCAGCTACACCATAACGGGTGCCAATGCGGGCGACTTTGCCGTGTCCTCCAGTTATTGCCGAAATGCCTACAACGACCGGCTTCCAGCCAACACCGGTTGCTACGTTGGCATAACTTTCTCGCCCTCGGCCGAGGGGGTCCGGACGGCGACGCTGAACTTTAACGACGACACGACCGGCACCCCGCATACCGCGCTGCTAACCGGTTACGGCCAGGTTGTCACTACCACGTTGGTTGCAACCACAACATCCATCGCCTTTCCGGCGCAGACCGTGGGAACCACCAGTTCCCTCGGAATTGCCTACGTCCAAAACACCGGCACCGGCCCTGTCCGTTTCACCGCTTACACCTTGACCGGAACCAACGCGGGGGAGTTCCGGATCGTGTCGAACCAGTGCCACGACGGCTATACGGACCAGTTGACTCCCGGCAATTCGTGTTCAGTCGGGGTCGAGTTCTCCCCCACTGCATCGGGAACGCGCACCGCGACGCTGCAATTCACAAGCAACGCGGTCGGAAGTCCCCAAACCATAGCTCTCTCCGGGGTGGGCCAATAGTATGGCGGTCTTGGCCCCAAAAACGCCCGCCGCTACAATGGTCTCGATCATGACGCCACCCATCATGACCGGACCACAAGCACACGAGGCCTTCAACCCGGACAGCCTGAACGAAGTCACGCCCCTACTCTACAAGGAGTTGCGCCGCATCGCCGG
The DNA here is from genome assembly GCA_903893525.1 of uncultured Acidobacteriia bacterium. Taxonomy (GTDB): domain Bacteria; phylum Acidobacteriota; class Terriglobia; order Bryobacterales; family Bryobacteraceae; genus BOG-234. Next base: position 1,692 of record CAITMP010000853.1, read on the forward strand.
ATTGCAACTCCGGCGCGAGAATCCGAGCCATACTCTTCAGCCCACCGCCCTAGTCCACGAGGCTTGGATCCGGCTGGCCGGCAACTCCCAGTTGTTTGTCGGCAACCGGCTCCAGTTTCTCTCCCTGGCATCGGAAGTGATGCGGCACATCCTGGTGGACCACGCCCGCCGCCGCGCTGCCGGGAAACGGGACGCGGGCATCCGGGTCACACTTAGCCAGGGCTTGGACGTAGCTGCGTCGGCCACCGCCGAGGTCCTCTCAGACGCGCTGGAGGCCCTGCGGAAGCTCGACCCCCGAAAAGCACGCCTCATTGGACTCCGTTTTTTCGGCGGCTTGACCGGCAACGAAATGGCCGAAGTTATGGGACTCTCCCCGTCCACGGTGGCACGCGAACTCCGCATGGCCGAGGCGTGGCTGCACCGCGAAATCACTTCCGCGGACGCTGCGAGGGCTGGGACACCATGACCACCCCCACCGGAGGCCGTCCGACAGACTCGGACCGCTGGCAGCAGTTGGAGGAACTCTTCCAGCACGCGGCCGACCTGCCGGATTCCGAACGTCTTCCTTGGCTCCACGGGGCCTGCGGAGCAGATCGGGAACTCTTCGGCGAAGTCGCATCGCTTCTGGAGCACGCAGCCCTCGCCGCTACCGGTTTGCCCCGCGCGATGGGTGCCGTTGTGGGCGAAATCGAGGGCTCGGCACCATCCAAAGCTGATTGCGGAACCGATGCCGGTACCCTGATAGGCCCCTTCCATTTGGTGAAGGAAATCGGCCGGGGTGGCATGGGGACCGTGTATCTCGGCTTCCGTACCGGCGACGAATTCCGGCAATCGGTGGCCATAAAGCTGGTGAGTCGTGGAATGGATTCCGACGCCATTCTCGGACGCTTTCGCAATGAGCGCCGCATTCTGGCGGCGCTCGAACACCCCAACATTGCGCGCCTGTTCGATGGCGGTTCCACCCCGGACGGACGGCCCTACTTTGTGATGGAGTACATCCAGGGGCTTCCGGTCAACGAATACTGCCGCCGGTACGCCCCCGACGTGCCGACCCGCCTGCAGATCTTCCTCGATATCTGTGCCGCCGTGGAACACGCCCACCGCCGCATGGTGATCCACCGCGACATCAAGCCCAGCAACATCCTTGTTCTGCCGGACGGCACGCCAAAGCTGTTGGATTTCGGCATTGCCAAGATTCTGGACAACCCCGATTCTCCCGAAGACGAGGCCTTGACCTCCACCGCCCTGCGCCTGTTGACACCCGATTACGCCAGCCCCGAGCAGGTCCGCGGTGAGCCCGTTTCCGCCGCGACCGACGTCTACGCACTGGGCACCGTCCTCTTTGAAATGCTTTCCGGCTCCAAGGCGCACAGCGTTGGTAGCCGCTCCCAAGCCGAAATGGAGCGGGTCATCTGCCAGGAGCCCACCAAGCCGCCGAGCCAGGCGCTGCTCTTGAACCATGCCAAGGGCCAAGCCAAGGAACAGGCAGAGTTGATCCGGGGCGATCTTGACAACATCGTCCTGATGGCCATGCGGAAGGAGCCGGAACGCCGCTACCAGTCCGTCGCCGACCTAGCTGCCGACATCGAACGGCACCTCGAAGGCCGCCCCGTCGCAGCCCGCAAGGATACATTTGCGTACCGCGCCTCGAAATTCATCCGCCGGAACCGCCTCGCAGTGGCGGCGTCCGTTGTCGTGGCGGTTTCGGTCGCAGCAGGCGTTGCCTCCACCATTTACCAGGCCCGACGGGCGGAACGCCGGTTTACGCAGGTGCGCAAGCTTGCCAACAAGTTCCTGTTCGGCTTCGACGCCGAGATTGCCAAGGTCCCCGGTACCACCGCAGCTCGCGAGATGGTGGTGAAAACCGCCCAGGAGTATCTGGATACCCTTATGCCGGACAGCAAGGGCGACCTGTCGCTCCAAGCCAGTCTTGGGAACGCATACCGCTTCATTGCCGATATCCAGGGCTATCCTCCGGAAGCGAATCTGGGCCACTACCGCGAAGCCGTGGGCAATTTCCGTCGCGCCATCCAAATCCAGCGGCCGGTTGTGGACGCCCGTCCCGACAGCCTTGAGGACCATTTCTCCCTCGCGATCGACCTGGCGCACCTGTCCAGGCTCCATCTTTACCTCCTCGAACTGGATCCGGCCCAGGCTGCCGCTGATCAATGCCTACCTCTCGCCCGGAAAATTTCCGAGCAAGCCAAAGGCAACTACCGCTACCACGTACCGTTGTTCGAGGCACTCGCCTTGCGCGGCGATATTCTTCTCGCACGGGGCGACGCAGTGCAGGCCCTCACGGTTTACCGGGACCTCCTCGCCTTTGAAACCAAGGCCCAGCCGACGGAGGCGGATTTCGGCGCCCAATTGGATCTAGCCTCCGCCCGAGCCAGCGTCGCCGAGGCTTCCAGCCAAGTCGGCGAAGTTTCCGTAGCCCGCAAGTACTACCTGGAAGCCGAAGCCGGCCTTTTTCCAATGGCCGGCCAATTCCACGGGGACTACGGTTTTGAGCGCGACAAAATGCTCGCCCAGCTCTATTTGCAGATTGGACGCCAGTGGCAGATGTGGCCCGTCGCCGACGCCGATACCAAGGTGGCACTGGACTATCTGTCCAAGTCCGAGGCCGCCGCCCGGCTGCAATACGAGGCGGATACGAATGATTCCGGCGCGCGGTTCGACCTTGCCACGTCCTCCATCCACCTTGCAGCGGCACTTGCACCCGTTAACCCGCGTCGCGCTCTGGAAGTCTACCGTCGGGTCCCGAAGTTGCTTGCGGGAATGGCGGACAGCGCCCCCGCTTGGAAATTGCTTTCCTGCCAATCCGCGGCTTCCGAGGCCGAGATCTTCGCGGCGCAACACGACATCCCGAGGGCACGTGCGCGATTCGAATCTGCCATCGACTGCCTCGGGGTCGCATCTTCGGCGATTCCATTCCTCGACAATGGCGAATTGCCTGGATTCCACCTCAGACTCGGTAGAATCCTGAAGTCGACAGATCCTCACTCCGCCGGAACCCATCTCCAGACTGCCTTGTCGCTGGCACAAAGACATCCCGACTCCCAATTCGTGTGGCTGGCACTCCGCGCACAGATTCTCCAAGCTCTGGGAGATCATGCGGTCGACCGGCGAGATTCCCCGTTCGCGCTGCAGTTTTACCGTCAAGGCCGAAGCCTCTGGGTTGAGTGGTTGAAAAACCACCAACCCGAGGACTACACGACTCTCCAACTCGGAAAAATAGAGGCTTCCATCGGTCGTTTGTCTGGAGCCAACCCACGCTCGCCCAAGTGAACGGGCACCCGCCCCCAAATCCTGCTACAATCACAACGGATGGGAATTCCGTTCCCCGCTCCATTGCGGCAATCCGCACCACTACTTGACCCAACCCGTACCCCCGCGCTTTCCCATCATGCTTGACTTCCCCAGCTTGATGGCCCGCACCCTGTTCCAACCCCAGCACCCCAAATCCATTCGAGGAGGACGTGAAACACGCAATGACAGCTAGCGTACAGCTTGGCCGTGGTATCGAGGGTCTCTTCGGTACACTTGACGAAAATATACGCCTTCTGGAGTCTTCCCTCGGCATCCGCATCCGCATGCTCGGGGATTCCTTGGAAGTGGAAGGGCCCGACGATGCTGTTCGGCGCTGCGAGGCGATCCTTGAGGACTATTTTGCCCTCGTGCGGGAGGGGAATGCCTTCAAGAATGACGATCTGAACAGTTTGTTGCGGGTCGTCTCCACCGATTCCGAGGTGTCGCTGCGGGCGCTTTTCAACAGCGGCAAGCAACGGAGTTTCGGCAAGAAGCTTCTGGCGCCGAAGACCGTCACGCAGCGACGTTATTTGGAAGCCATCGAGCGCAACGATCTTGTATTCGGCATCGGCCCCGCCGGCACGGGCAAGACATACCTTGCCGTCGCAATGGCTGTCCAGGCACTGCTCAGCCGCCGCGTCAACCGAATTGTTCTTACGCGTCCGGCAGTGGAAGCCGGGGAACGCCTCGGTTTTCTGCCCGGCACCCTCCAAGAGAAGGTGGACCCGTACCTCCGCCCCCTCTACGACGCCTTGCATGACATGATCGAAGCCGAAAAGGTGGAGAAAATGCTCGAGCGCCTTTCCATCGAAATCGCGCCACTGGCGTTCATGCGCGGCCGGACCCTCAACGACAGCTTCATCATCGTCGACGAGGCCCAAAACACCACCACTGAGCAGATGAAGATGGTGCTCACACGCCAAGGCTTCAATTCGAAAATGGTGATCACGGGCGATCTAACCCAAATTGACCTCCCCATGGGACGCCGCAGCGGACTCTACGAGGCAACCGAAGTGCTTCGCGGCGTGGAAGGCATCAGTTTTGTCCAATTCGATGACAGCGATGTGGTGCGCCACAGCTTGGTCCAGCGCATTGTCCGGGCCTATGAGAAGTACAATGAAGCTATAGCGGGGCGTCAGCTGACGCTGAAATTGACGGCACCGGATCAACCGGAACCGGTTGTCGAACCCGTCGGGAATCAACAGTAAAACACAGGTAGTAAAGAGGCAATAACCGGGGTCGCGCTCGACGCGGCTCCGGCACAACATGAAATCCGACCCACTCATAACCTTCCGCCGAAAACCGGCGGACCTCGACCGCGCCGCCTTGGAGGCGTTCGCGGAGATTCTCAAAGAGCGCCTCGCCGGAGGTCGCCAGTTCTGCTGTCTCATCAGCAACGATGATCATTTACGCGATCTGAACTGGCAATTCCGCGGCAAAGCCAGCCCCACCGATGTCCTCTCCTTCCCGTCCGGCGAACCCGCCGGGTATTTGGGGGACATCGCCATATCCCTCCACAAGGCACGGTTCCAGGCCAAGCAGTTCGGCCATACGGTGGACACCGAAATTCGAGTCTTGCTGCTCCACGGAATTCTGCACCTCAACGGAATGGACCATGAAACCGACAATGGCGAAATGGCAGCCGTCGAGCGGCAATGGCGCGAACAACTGGGGCTGCCCGCCAGCCTGATCGAACGAGTCGAGCAGTGAATCCGGTAATCCCCGCAGTGGCAATCGCGGTCATCGGCCCGTTGCTCGTGCTGTTTACCAGCATCCAAATCCTCTACTTGGAAGGCTTGCGCCTCCGGGCCCGCGAACTTCCCGTTCTCCAATACTTCCGCTCGGTCCTCGAACCGAAACTCGATTTGAAAACCGAGGAGGGCGTGCTTGTCTTCTCCCTGTGGAAGCATACGCTTCTTGCGGTCTTCGGTGTGTTTGCGGCGGCGTCCACCATTGGCTCCGGCCAGCTGGTTCCCGCCCGGTTACTGGAAGCGGCGGGTGTTGCCTGTGGCGGGGTCATGGTCTTCTCCTACCTGATACCCCAGCTTTTGCTCCGTCGAGCCCGCGGTCGTTGGCTCACCCCCTTCATGCCGTTCTTTTCCGCAAGTGCGGCGGCAATCCGGCCCTTGATCGGCCTCATGAACTTCTTCCAGTCCCTCCTCGACATCGTCAAGATGGACGCCGGGGACGATGAACCAGCCACCGCTGCCGAAAATGTCGACGCCCTGATCGCAGCCGGCGCCGAGGAAGGCCTGTTCGAGGAGGACGACCGGCGCTTGATCCAGTCCGTAATGGAATTTGGTGACAAGACAGTCCGGGAGGTCATGACTCCCCGTCCCAATATCGTAGCCATCCGTGCCGAGAGTTCACTGGAAGCGCTGCATTCCTTGGTGGTCAACGAACAGTACTCCCGAATTCCCGTCTTTGAAAACACCATAGATGAGATTGTCGGTTTCGTTCACGTGCGCGACATGTTCGAGGTTGCTGAAAGCAGCCGATCCATCCGCACCGTGCGCGAGTTGATGCGCCAAATCCGATTTGTCCCAGAGACCAAGCCCGTTGGCGACCTGATGCGGGAAATGCAGCAGGAAGGTGCCCACGTCGTCATCGTCGTCGATGAATACGGCACCACCGCCGGTCTGGCCAGCATGGAGGATTTGGTCGAGGTGATTCTCGGCGAAATCCGCGACGAGCATGAACCGCAATCCGATGTCGTGACCGATACCACAGGCGGCCACACCGTCTCAGGCAATTTTGACCTTGCCCGGCTCTATGAATTGATCCAGTTCGAGCCCGAGGAAGAGATCGAATCGACCACTGTCGGTGGCTTGGTGATGGAATGGATGGGGCGTGTCCCCAAACCCGGTGAATCCATTGAACGCGAAGGCATCCGCGCCGAGGTGATCGCCAGCGACAACATGCGGGTTGAGAAGGTGCGGCTCTCACGGGTCGCCCCCTCCACCCAACCTGAAACAATGGAAGTCCCGCCGCAGAGTTCGCCCCTACCGGGTGATGCACCGGCCCCCCCCGAGAAAACCACATAAATGCACCGTTCCGGATTCGTATCAATACTGGGCCGCCCGAATGCGGGCAAGTCCACCCTCCTCAATGCGCTCGTCGGCCAGAAGGTCGCGATTGTCGCGGACAAGCCCCAAACCACCCGCACCGCCATCCAGGGCGTAATGACGGAGGACGATGCCCAGGTCGTCTTCATTGACACCCCTGGTATCCACAAAGCCGATTCAGCCATCAACAAGCGGATGATGGACGCAGTGCGCGGCTCGCTCGAAGAACGCGACCTCCTGATTTACGTGGTGGACGCCTCCAAGGGAATCTCCGACGAGGATTCGCACTCCGTCAGCGTTCTCCGCAAGGACGGTCCGCCCGTGATTGCGGTCTTCAACAAGGTCGATACGCTGCAACACAAGAGCGAGATCTTCCCGGTTCTCGACCATTTCGGCAAGCTCTTCGAGTTCGCCGAATTCCTGCCCATCTCCGCGATGAAAGGCATCGGCATTGAGGATCTGAAGAAGCATGTGGTGTCCCGCATGCCCGAGGGCCCCGAATATTTCCCGCCCGACCATGTCACCGACCAGCCCGCCCGCTTCCTGGCTGCCGAACTGATTCGCGAAAAGATTCTGCTCGCCACCCGGCAGGAAGTCCCGCACGCCACCCATGTCATCGTCGACAAGTGGGAGGAGACGCCCCAGATTGTGCGCATCTATGCGACGATTCTGGTGGAACGCGACGGCCAAAAGGGCATCATCATCGGCCAAAAAGGTTCGATGCTGCGCCAAATCGGTACTCTTGCCCGCCAGGAGATGGAGGCGCTGTTCGACATCCGCATCTATTTGGACCTCCACATCAAGGTGGAATCCTCGTGGCGAGAGAAGGCCGCATACCTCAACACGATTGACTGGCGTACAATGACCACGAGAGAGGAAAGTGACATCGAATGAAGAATTTTCAGAGGATCTTCCCCGCGCTGGCTTTGTTTTTTCTCCTGCTGATGCCCGCTTTCGGTGCCAAGCCGGTGACCGATGATTTCATCAACGACACGGTCCGGCAGCATTTGGCCGCGGACGCGCTGGTCAAGGGTGGCGATATTGACGTCCAGGTGAAGGACGGAGTCGTCACGCTGAAGGGTGCGGTCCACGAGCAGAAACAGAAGGACAAGGCCGAGCGGTTGGCCAAGAAGGTCGCTGGCGTGAAAAGCGTCGTCAACAACCTGAAGATTGAAAAGCCGTAACCCCGTGCGACGCGTTGTAAGGCGGTGTTTGTTGTCAGTGCCGGCTTTCCACGCCGCTTTAACCGGACAGCTTTGTCTCGCCCAGAACTTCGAGGAAATCCAGTCCGAGCGCGTCGCCTCCGGCATGCTGCATGTCGATGGCATGGCTTGGTCCCGTGATGGTTTCCTTGTTTTCGGCGACGTCCTCAAGAAGAAGATGTTCCGGCTCGATCCAGGAAAACCTCCTGCGCAGACCGAGGAGGACCGGAACGGCGCACAAGGTCTGGCCTACGACACCACCCAGCGCCTTTACATCTGCGAAAACGATACCCGCCGCGTTGCAAGGTTGGACCGACGTGGCAAAATGGAAGTCCTCGCGGACAATTACCAGGGCAAGAAATTCAATTCTCCCAACGATATCGTTGTCCGCAAGGATGGCCATGCCTATTTCACGGATCCGGCCTTCGCCGGTGCCATTGACCACCGCGAACTGGATTTCAACGGCATATTCCACATCGGCCCCAAGGGCGAGTTGGACTTGGTTGCGAAATGGCAGACCCGCCCGAACGGCATCACGCTTTCCAACGATGGCAAGACCCTGTTCGTGACGGATTCCGACCGCCACGCCGTTGTCGCCTTCGATGTCGATGCCAAGGGCGGTGCCACCAACCCACGCGATGTTGTGAAAAACATCAAGGGTGTTCCCGGCGGACTCCGCACCGACGTTTCCGGTAGGTTTTACATTGCTGCCTCCGGCTTGGCAGTCTATTCCCCCGACGGGAAGTTGATCCACACACTCTTGCCCGGCGAGGTTACCACCAACTGCTCGTTTGGCGAAGCCGATTTGCAGACACTTTTCGTATCCGGGCGCAAGGCCGTCTATCGGGTGCGGCTCGGGGTGAAGGGCTCGGTGCAGTATTAGCGGCTCAAGGCGGTATCCGGCACTTCCGATGTTGGGCGTCGCCGGCCTGATCATCGAGAACGACCGCATCCTCTTGATCGAACGCGGCAAGGAGCCCATGAAGGGCTACTGGTCGCTGCCGGGCGGGCTGGTCGAGGTTGGCGAAACCTTGGAGATCGCCGTCCGACGGGAAATCCGCGAGGAAACGGGCCTCGAAGTGGACATCCTTTCACTCGTCGAGGTCTTTGAACGAATCACCCCCGATGCCGAGGGTCGACCCGAATACCATTTCGTGTTGATGGACTACCTCTGCCGCCCGACGTCGGGCATTCTGCTGGCTGGAGACGACGCGGCCCGTGCCCGGTGGTTTACGGAATCCGAAATTGCCGGGTTGTTAATCACTCCGGGAACCCCGAAGGTCATCTCGAAGGCGTTTCGAGAAAACGAAGGATTTGGGCCGCCAGCTGCTTCTCGTCCTTGAGCTGGCACTCCCAAAGCACCAGAATCTGCCAGCCCGCAGCCACGAGTGCGCGTCGGTTTTCCTCGTCGCGCTGCCGGTTCCTGGTGAGTTTTTCCCCCCAGAACTCGGTCCGCGATTTTGGAATTCTCCCAGCCGGGCATTCCGCGTGCATGTGCCAAAAGCAACCATGGACGAAGATGACCTTTTTTCGGCCCACGAAAACCAAGTCCGGCTTTCCCGGAAGTTCCTTGCGGTGGAGCCGGTACCGGAAGCCCAGAGCGTAGGCCAGCCTTCGAACACGCATTTCGGGCTTGGTGTCTGTGGAACGGATCCGCGACATGACCTCCGAACGATGCTGTGGTGAGAGGGTGTCGACCATCAGTTAGCCTACCCGTCCATTATGGGATGACGACGTTCTTGATGCCCCTTGGAGTCAGGACCGGGTTTGCGAAATCCTCCAACTGAAATCGCCCGGTCACCATTTCTCCCAACACTCCGGGCCAACGGGTCTGAATTTTCGCCAAGTCCTCCACCGCAAGGTTGAACGCATCCCGTCCGGCATTCACGGTCCCGAGGAGGCACTGGTTTTTCATGACCATGTTGAGCATGACACCGTGGGTGTCGAATTCCACGCCGCCATGTCGGCCAGGAACTCCGGTGAGAACAAAGATTCCATTCGGCCCCATGGATTTCAAGACTTCGAAGGCTGCCGTGGGGGCTCCCGCCGCCTCGTAGACCAAGTCAAATGGACCGGCTTCAGACGCTAGTTGTTCCGCACTGGTGGTCCGGGTGGAAAAATAGCGGCCCCCCACCAATTCCACGATTCGCGATGCAGGATTCGGGGCAAGGTCGAGTGAATACGCGGCTACTTCGTAGCCGCGGAGCCTCAAGGCCATGGCTCCCAGCAGTCCGACAGGTCCGGCCCCGACCACGGCAGCCCGTTTTTGCGACTTCCATGGCAATCGTGAGGCAATGTGGTCGGCTTGGATGAAGGCTTTTTCCGCGATCGTCATGGGCTCCACCAGCACGGCGTCGTTGCCCAGCGCTTTTGGAACCGGTGTAAGGTATCCGGCATCCAAAACCACGAATTCCGTCATGAATCCATGCAGGCGCATGATTCCGTGCTCGCGGTATCTGCCCGTTTCACAATGGTCTTGTCGGCTGGCACTGCAGGCGTCGCAAGTGGCATCGGGGCAGGGAAGCCGCACCAGTGGAATTGCGAGATCTCCCGGCCGGAACTGTTCGCCGACTTCGGGACCAGTTTCAACCACTTCGCCCAGTGCTTCGTGCCCCAGCACCAAGTAGTCGTAGCCCTCGGGCGGCGTGCCGTACACAAACGAGGCAATCTCGCGGTCCGTACCGCAGACGCCCACGGCAAGAATTCGGAGTTTGACCTCGTTGGGACGGCGGATTTGGGGTTCTGGGAAGTCGTTCACGACCGCCAGGCGGCGCTCTGCGACGAAAACAGCTGCAGCGCGCATGGTTACACCTTCCTCAGAATTGCGCGGGCTGGCGACCCCTCGGCATTTGCCAGCCGCAGGGGAAGGCAAACCATTTCGTAGTTGCCGGGCTCGATCAGCCCCAAGTCCAGTCCCTCTACGATCCAGATTCCGGCTCCGAGCAGCGCTTGGTGGGTTTCAACTCCGTCCTCACTGAATCCCCCGACCGACAGGTAGTCGACGCCAACGGTTTTCACCCCGACTTCGGCCAGATATTCCGCGCCGTCCCGCGCGATGAATACGAAATTCTCGTAGAAGGCGTCCGACCTCCAAAGTCCGTCCGAGTTGACGGTGCGGAACAGGATCCTCTCGCCAGCTTGAATGCCATGCTCCATCAATTCCGCCCGGTGGATCGCCTTGGGATGGCGAATTGGGATCACCCGAGCGGGACCGATGACGGCTTCGAGGGGCATCGTGTCCATGGTTGCCCCGTCCGGCAGGAAATGGAGCGGCGCATCCATGTGGGTGCCTGTGTGCACGGACAGCGAGATGTGCGACAGCGTGCAGGCATCGCCATTGGCTTGGTCAAGAATCCGCTTGATGGCGAAGGCGGGATCTCCGGGCCAACCGGGCATGCCTTCGCGGACGGGGACGGTGATGTCAATCCAAGTACCCGATGTCCAGTTGCTCACTGCCCCATCGTATCCCGCCGCCGTCCGTAATCTCGAATCAGAAGTTGTACTTCAGGCCAAATTGGATCTGCCGCATACTGGCGACTGTGCTCCGGATCTGTCCAAAGCTGGCCGCCGGTGCCGCCGGTGCGGGGTTGGAATTACCCCAACTGGCATTTGGCGCGCCCAACTCGACGTGGTTCGGCGCGTTGAACATTTCCATTCGGAACTGGACCGCCTGTTTTTCCGTGACATGGATGTCCTTGATTACGGAGAAGTCGAAGTTGATCTGGCGCGGTGCCCGCAGATTGTTCCGCGCGCAGTTGCCATACGTGCCGACCAAGGGATTCGTAAAACCCGCCGGGTTCAGCCACGAATTTGCGTTCGGACTGGATTGGTACGGGCTGAGCCCGGCCACGCAGTTGAGCCGGGCGGACGCTGGGCTGAAGTTGGTGCCTGCCGAATCCCAAGACGTCGTGTCGAGCGGGGCACCCTTCTGGATGGTCGAGATCGTGCTGAGTTGCCACCCGCCCACTACCCGGTCGAGAATGCCGCCATGGTTGAGGAATTGTTGCCCCTTCCCGAAAGGCAGGGTATAGAGGATCGACGCCACGAACCGATGTGGCACATCGAAGGTGGAATATCCATAGTCGCAACTGCGGCAATGGGCGTTTTCAGGGGAAAATTCGTTGCCCGGTCCGCGGATTGCGCTCGCGTCGTCCAAGGATTTCGACCATGTGTAGCTGAACAGCGTGGTCAGACTCTTTCCGAGGCGCTGGCTCAGCTTGGTCGTGAAGTTGTTGTAGTTCCCGACGCCGTTCGACGCCAGGAACTGAATCCCGGAGAGTTGAGGATACGGTGCGCGGGTGATCCACGGACCATTTCCAGGAATCGGTGCGTCCTGATTGGTGAGCAGTAGCAACTTCCGGCTCTGCGAGCCGTTGTAGCCTACCTCCAACGTCGTTCCCCTGCTGAGGGTCCGCTGGACATTGAACAAATAGTTCATCGTGTATGTGGTGGCTAGATTCGGGTCCGTGCCCCAGATCAAGCCCGCAGTCACGTTGACCGGCAATGCCGCTGCGCTGATGAAGTTGGTGTATCCGATTGTTGGCTGGTGGATCAGGTCAGGGGGAAGGACGGTGGCGCGTCCACCCAGACCGCGGGCCATGTCGAAAATCGAATTCTTGCTCTCCTGGGAGAAGAACACACCGAAACCGGCCCTGAAGGACCATTTGTCCGACGGGCTGTAGGCAAGCCCGAGCCTCGGAGCGAAGTTGTTGTAATCGGTGTTGATCAGACGTGGCCCGAGCCGCCCGTCCCTCGCCGTCTGGATAGCCGGTGCACCTGCTTGGTTGGGTACATAGCGGAAATTCAGGCCATCGTAGAAGTTCCCGCTTCCCGCGCGCACCAGAACAGGGAGTAGATTCGGGTCCTGGACATTCGCGGTGTAGGGGAGTGGCTGGCGCAACTGAATGTTCACGGTGTGCCCGGAGACGTCCAACAGGGGCTGGGCCAGTTCATAGCGAAGTCCGGCTGAAATCGTCAGATGCGGGCGGACCTTCCACGTATCATCCACATAACCCGCGACTTCGTTGCTGCGAAAGTCGGCTGCGGCCAGCGCAACCGCGATGTCGACACGGGTGGAGTACCCCAATAGGAAGTCCGCCCCCGAGTATCCACCGCTCTGGGCATTGGTCGCCGAATTGATCTGCGTGTAGTTGCCGGGGAAGAAGAACTGCCCGCGCGGGAATTCGTTGCCCTGTTGCGGGAACTGCGTGTTGCGGAATTCCCCGCCCATGCGCAGCGAATGCTTGCCGATGATCCAAGAGAAGTTGTCCACAAACTGGAACGTCTTGTTGTTGATGGTGAACGGACTGCTGGTCGCGTTGCCGAATGAGCTCAAGTTGTTGCTGAGCGAAATATTGGGGATGCCCCAGGAACTCTTGTCGGTCACCGCGACAGGAACCCCGATCTCGGCGTCCACATCCTCCACGTTGGCCAATTGCTGGCCGATCACGTTGAACAGCGAGTTGTAGCCGAACCTGGCCTCGTTCACCTTGGTGGAAGACAGGATCCTCGTGTTTGCCACAACCCATTGGCTGGCGCGGGTATACAACGTCGAGCCATCGGTGGTCAGACCGGGTGAGATCTGCGATTCGTCCGTCCAACTGTATCTTCCGAACCATTGCGAGCTATTGCTTTCGGTGAAGTCAATCCGTCCAGTCGCCTGGTCCTTGTCGATCGGCACGCGGACCGGGTACTGGTAGTTGTTCAGGGGGAGCCCGGCAGTCTGCTGCTTAATGTTTGGCAGCGGATTAAACTTGCCAAGCAGAAAAAGGGAATTCTTGTCGAAGCGGCTGGGAGGCACAATATTCCCCGGAAACGGCGACGACGTCACTTGGCCGTTGGACTGGGTTGCGCGGCTCATGGCATCCTGCAGTACGGCTGTGACGCCGATGCCGGTTGAGGGGTCGATGGAAAAATCGCCCGTCCGCATTCGCGCGTTCATGGTTGTCGCCGTATTGATGCTCGTCTTGCGCGACTTGTAGCCCTCATAGTTCGACATGAAGAACAATCGGTTCTTTCCATTGAAAACTTTAGGGATCTGGACCGGTCCGGCCAAAGTAAATCCGTACTGGTTCTGCCGGTAGGGCGATTTGGCGGGGTGGGTGCCGTTGAAATCGTAGTCTTTGGCATCGAACCGGTCGTTGCGGAGGAATTCGAACAGGGTGCCGTGGTAGCCGTTAGTTCCGGGCTTGGTGGAAACGTTCACTTGGCCCGCCTCGCGCCCGAATTCGGCCGGGTAGATTCCAGACTGGACCTTGAACTCCTGGATGGCGTCGACCGAAGGCAACAGGACGTACAAGTTGAAGTTCACGTCCGTATTGGTTACGCCGTCCAGCGTGTAGTTACTCCACGTTGCACGAGAGCCAGCCAAGGACATTGTCAGAGCCGCGCGGGTGCCCCCCTGCCGGTTTTGTGCCTGGGCGGCGGGCGCGAAATTCACAGCAACCGCCGGACTGAGCGCGACAAGGCTGAAGAAACTTCGTCCGTTGAGCGGCAGGTCCGTGATCCGCTTTTCCTCGATAACGGTACCGACGGTTGCTCCCTCGGTGGAAAGAAGTTCGCCGCTGGCGCTGACCTCAATTGTCTGGGTTGCTTGTCCGACCGCCAGAGTGAAATCGATACGGGCTGTTTGCTGCACCTGCAATTCGATGTTGGTCTTCACGACGGTCTCGAATCCCGGTGCGGCTACCTTCACTTGGTAGTTGCCGGGGTTGAGGTCCGGGAAACCGTAGACGCCGGCGCTGTTTGTCGTGGTCGCCCGACTTACGTTTGTTGCCGTGTTGGTCACGGTTACGGGTGCATTCGGGGCGAACGCTCCGCTTGGATCCTTCACTTCCCCCGTTATGGAGCCAAAGGTCTGGGCTGAGGCGAATACTGGTATCAGGAACAGGGCGAGAACAACAAGGTATCTGCGCATAACGTCTCCACGGGGGCCGACATGGCCGGTTCGAAGACGCTATCACACGCGCACCCCGGATGCAAGGGGGGCTAAAGTCCGAGCCAGGCGTCCAAATTGCTCCGCTGCGCGGTCGTTGCATGCGGATCGATTTCCAGTTGCCAACTGCGGGTGGGCTCCGCAGCTAAAACCACTTCGACCCGCACGAATTTTTCACGCCGGGCAACCAGAAACGACACCCTTTCGCCGCGCCTGTAGTTTTCCAGCCGTTGGGCGAATTGTTCCGGTTTGACCCGAAAATCCCCAATCCCGATGATTTCGTCCTCCACATTCAGCCGCCCGTAGGCCGGGGTGCCGCGCGGGATCTGTGAAACCAGCAGTCTTCCGGAATCGATTTTTGTGGTCACGCCGATCCATGCTTTCACCGGACTGGTCGCCGCGTCCGCCCGGAACCGGAGTCCGAACCATTCGAGCGCCTCGGAGTAGTCCAATTCACCCGCTGATTCGACCGTCTGGCGGAAAAACTCGCTGAGCGGAACTCCTGCCACCTCCTCTGCGGTGGCTTTGAATTGTTCCGACGTGTAGCCGTGGTCGCCCGAGTACCTGGCGTAAGCGAGGCGCATCAGGTCATCAAGGGACTTTCTGCCGTCTGTCGACTTGCGAATCCTCGCATCCAGCAGCCAACCGACGACGGCACCCTTTACGTAGTAGCTGATGGAGGTGTTTTTCGAATTCTCGTCCGGGCGGTACAGCTTGATCCACGCGTCCCGCGACGCTTCCTCCACGGACACCACCAGTCGCCCCGGCGTGTTCTGCAGGGTGTCGATTTCACCCGAAAGCCCGGTCGGCAGCTTGCCCGACTGCCCGTCGCCAGGGGTGCCAAAATACTCCTCCCGCGTGCACAGCCCGGCTCGGCGGACCGCCAGCGGCGTGTAGTATTCGGTCAAGCCTTCCGCGATCCACAAGCTGCCCGTGTAGTTTTCGTTCTCGTAGTCGAAGGGGCCCAACTCCACGGGCCGCAGTCTCTTCACGTTCCAGACGTGGAGGAATTCATGTGCTGCGAGGCCGAGCCAGTCCAGATAGGTGCGGCGCGTTCCGGTCGCCCAGCGGTTTGACATCATGCAGACGGAATTGCGGTGTTCCAAGCCACCTCCCGCCCCCGTGATCATATTGAGGAAGACGTACTTTCGGTAGGGCAGCCCGCCCCACATGCCGCGAAAGTGCTCCACGATCCGTTTCAAGTCCCGGACCGACCTGAGGGCATCCCAGACGCCGTCCTCGCCTTCATTGGCGAGGAAATGCGGGATCCCGTCGACGTCGAACTGGTACACATCCGGGGTTCCTGCTAGGATGGGCGAATCGACGAGGGTGTCGTAGTCCGGCGCTGTGTAATGGTGCGGTTGGCCACCGGGGGCTTCCTCCCTGCCCGTCATGGTGGTGCGCCATCCGTCGGGGAGCTGCAATCGGAACCGGTGTTCCCGTTGCTGGCCGTCGACCAATGCAATGAAGGTGGCTGCCCCGTGCAGGAGCGCAAAACCGTCATCCACCCAATTCGTCCGGACGCTCATTTCGCGGCAATAGATCCGGTAGGAGAGTTTTACCTTGCTCGCGCCGCCGGTTTCGATCCGCCAGCGGTTTTTGCGCGTCTTGGATATTGGAAGTTCCGTCCGGCCGTCCGTGACTCGGATTTCCTCCACGTGGCGGGAGTATTCGCGGACCATGTAGGAGCCCGGTGTCCATACGGGAAGAAATACCTCGGTGGTAGGGGCTCCGCCAGTCGGCAGTATCGCTTCGATTTCGGCATAGTGCGTCCCGGGTTGCGAGAATCGGACTGTGTACTCCACGGCATCCATACTGTCGAGCGCCATTACCGTCCAAGATACCGTGGACTGGGCAGGAATCGGCCCATTCCATCCAGGGTGGTGGTTTTCAACCAGGGCGGAGTCCTGGTGATTTCGTCGAAGTGCAATGGAATCAATCTCTTGGTGGTTGGTGCGCCGATTGCTGTAACCGGTGTAGGAAATGAAACGTATGCGGATAGCGAAACTCTCCATTCTCCCGGCCGTTTTGTTGGTGCTGGCCGCGCCGTCCTTCGGGCAGGGTCCTGTGCCCCAGCCGACGCCGACAATTTCGTCCCCGGATCCGTCTGGCGCGGCGGACACGGCTGCACCGGATGAGCCGGGTCGTGCCGTGGCGCGGCTGAGCGTACTCAGCGGCGAAGCGTCGATCAAGCGCGGCGATTCCAGCGATGCCGTGGCGGCTGCACTCAATGCTCCCGTGATGGCGGGGGATTCACTCGCGGTTGGTCACAATGCTGCCGTCGAACTTCAGTTCGATTCTTCGCACTTCGCACGTTTTGCTGGTGACACGGATGCCCACATCACCGGGATGGACGGTTCCGGTCCGCAGATTCAACTGTCGCGCGGCTTGGTGACCTGGCGGGTTCTGCGCAATTCCAGTGTGCAGGCCGAGATTCAGGGGCCGCTGGTTTCTATTCGGCCAGTCGGCTTGGCTGCGGTCCGCGTCGAAGTGGCCGCCGACGGGTCCGCCAGTATTATCGCCCGACATGGCGAGGCCGAGGTCCACTCCGCCAAAGGCGCGCAGCACCTCAAGTCTGGAGACTTGATGACCGTTCGCGGAACTGCCGCCGATCCCGAGTTCCAGATTGTCCGTGCACCGGCCATCGACCAGTGGGATGACTGGAGCGACAAGCGGGACGCATATCTGACCCGGGCGCAGTCACCCAAGTACGTCAGTTCCGATATCGTCGGAACCGAGGATCTGGACAACTACGGGCGTTGGTCGAACGACCCCGCATATGGCGACGTTTGGGTTCCGACGGTTCCCGCAACGTGGGCCCCCTACCGCGACGGCCGCTGGGTGTGGCAGGATTACTACGGCTGGACCTGGGTGGACTACCAGCCTTGGGGCTGGGCGCCGTTCCACTATGGTTCCTGGTATTATCGGACCGGTTTTGGCTGGGCTTGGTATCCGGGCTCGCGCCATTCGCACTACTGGTACCGTCCGGCGCTGGTTGGATTCGTGGGTTTCGGCGGGGGGGGATTCGGCGTAGGTTTTGGCTTTGGCAACATCGGCTGGATTCCGCTGGGACCCTATGAGCGCTACCACCCGTGGTACGGACGCGGCTGGTACGGTGGGCGCAACGTGGTTGTGAACAACATCAATATCGTCCACAACACCAATATCACCAACGTCTACCGCAATGCCCGGGTGGCCAACGGCGTGACGGCGGTCTCGTCCTCAGACTTCCAACGGGGGAATTTCCGGAGCAACGTCGCCGTTTCCTCGGCGGATATGGGGCGCGCGTCGATGGTGCGGGGTGCGGTGCCGATGACCCCTACCGCGAGTCACTTGAACTTTAGCGACCGGTCTGCCACGGTCTCGCCGCGGGCCGGATCCGGGAACCAGCGTTTTTACGGATCTCAGTATTCGAACGCGGGCAATGGACGGGTACCTTTCGGCCAACAACAGGCGTCGGTTAGTTCCGCGTTCCAAAGTCGCGGGATGCAGACGGGATCCGCTGGACAGCGTTTCGGGGGAACGAGTTCTGCCGGTTCAACCTCAGCGGGAACCGCATCGGGATGGAACCGGTTCGGGCAGGGTTCCGGAGGTGCTGTGAACCAGAGTGGTGCAGGTCGCAGCCTGAATGTGCAGCCGCCGATCGTGCGTCAGCGCACTGCGCCCACGGGCGGTGGATATGGCGGTGGCTACAACAATTCACCGTACTATGGCGGCCAGGGTTCGGCCAGGCCCCAGCCGCAGCAACAACAGCCGGGACGCCAGTTCGGCACGCCGTCTTCGTCCCCGGCCCCGCAGTACAGGCAGAGCGCACCTGCTCAGCAGCGGTCTGCTCCGTCACCGCAACCCCGCAGTAATGGGGGCAGTAATGGCGGTGGCGGCGGGTCCAGGCCGAGCAGTGGTTCCGGCGGGGGGAGCCATTCGAATTCCGGCCACGGCAGTTCCCGGCGCTAGTTCGCCGGTCCGTTCGAGGAATCATCTCACTCAGGTGGTTTCTCGAATGGACGCTTGTGCTATATTCGTATTTAGTTCCTTACGGCGGCTGTAGCTCAGCTGGTAGTAGCGCCAGATTGTGGTTCTGGATGTCACGGGTTCGAACCCCGTCAGCCGCCCCAAGTTTTCCCAGTGCAATCCCTCCTTTCTTGGGCCCAAGCCCATCAGCCTTCTCTGATCCAATACATACGTGATCTGGCTGAAATCGAGTCTCCGAGCGACTCTCCCCTAGATCTCAGCCTCTTCATGGGCTCGTTCGCGGATTCCATCCGCGACATCGCCCAGATTGAAGTTTCCGGGACGCATCTTCTCTGCCGTTTCCAGTTACCGGGCACCGCAACGTCGGGCCAGGTGATGGCCTTGGGACATGGCGATACCGTGTGGCCCATGGGTACGTTGGCCTCGATGCCGGTTCGTGAAGCCGAAGGCCGCCTTTGGGGGCCGGGAGTTCTGGATATGAAGGCGGGACTGGCGATGTTTGTCTACGCCATGCGAGCCCTCCGTGACTTGGATATTTCCGTCGCACACGACGTTCTCCTCCAAGTCAACTCCGACGAGGAGACCGGTAGCAAGACATCGAGGGCACTTACGGAGCACAATGCCCTCCGGAGCAGGGCCGTTTTGGTCTTGGAGCCAGGCACCGGGCTCGCCGGCAAACTCAAGACTGCCCGAAAGGGCATAGGCGATTATTGGCTGCGGGTCGGTGGCATTGCCTCTCATGCCGGGGTCGACTTCGAAAAAGGCGCGAGCGCCGTGGTTGAGCTCTCCCGCCAGATCCAAACGATCTCTGGATTCACCGATTTGGAACGCGGCGTCACTGTGAACTGCGGCACGGTTTCCGGGGGCACCCGGTCCAACGTCGTTGCCGAGACTGCTGAATCACACATCGACATCCGGGTTCCCACGCTTGGTGACTTCGAGAGCCTCGATCGTCAGTTTCGTTCCCTCCGGCCTGTGGATCCGCGCTGTTCCTTGAAATTGACCGGTGGTTTGAATCGCCCGCCGATGGAGCGTACGGGGGGCGTGGCTGCCCTGTACGAATTGGCTCGGGTGCAGGCTGCGAAGTTCGGCTTGGTTTTGGAAGAATCTGCCACCGGTGGCGGCTCCGACGGCAACTTTACCGCCGCGCTGGGCATCCCGACGCTCGACGGACTGGGCGCGGTGGGCGAAGGTGCCCATGCCGCGCACGAATCCATCCTGTTGGACCGCGTTGCGGATCGGGTGGCATTATTGGCTGGCTTGGTTTCCGCTTTATAAGCCCGCTAGAATCAAGTCATGGAATCCTTGGACCGGCTCGACCACGTCGCCATCCCCGTCACCGACATCGCTGTCGCCGTTGATTGGTACACGCAGACATTCCGTTGCTCCATCCAATACCAGGACACGACTTGGGCTCTCCTCGGTTTTGACAACGTCTCGCTGGCATTGGTGATCCCCGAACAGCACCCTGCGCATATCGGTTTCGTCAGTCCCGATGCCGAGAAGTTCGGCGCGCTGAAAACGCACCGGGACGGCACCCGCTCCTGCTACGTGGCCGATCCAGCCGGAAACGCGGTCGAAATTCTCGCGGCCGATTCCATGCCATCCCGTTAACCTTCCCGCTCCATCCGCGTATTCAGAGGCGAAGGAGATGTGGACAGAATGAATCAGCGGTGGAATGGGAGTTTGCTGCGGGCGGGCCTGGCGGTGGGCTTGGCGTGCGGGACGGGCTGGGCGCAGCAGCCGGCCAAGCGCCAACCGGTGCCGGTGGCTCCACGGGTGGCACCACAGGCGGCAATGGAACAGCCGAACGCGGGCCACGTCCGCGACGAATTCCAACGCCTCGTCGGTCAGTACCCGCCCACGGTCCGCCAAGTCCTGGCCATCGACCCCGAACTCCTGGGGAACGAAGGGTATCTCTCCCAGTACCCGGCACTTGCAGGCTTCCTCGCTGCGCATCCGGAAGTTGCCCGCAATGGTGCCTTCTATGCTGGTGAGCCGCAGCGGTACGGTGTTCGGCAGCAGTTCAATTCCTCCAGTTTCATGTCGGAGGTGTTCCGCGGAGTCTCGCTCCTGATCGTGTTCTCATTGGTGATCGGCGTTTTGGCGTGGCTGATTCGCACTCTAGTCGACTATCGCCGTTGGAACCGACTCACCTCCATCCAGACCGATGTCCACACCAAGCTGCTGGACCGCTTCACCTCCAACGACGATATGCTGGCGTATATCCAATCTCCCGCCGGGTCCAAGTTTCTGGAGTCGTCTCCCATCCTTCTGGATGCGGGGCCGAAACAGATTTCCGCACCGTTGGGGCGCATTTTATGGTCTCTCCAGTCGGGCGTCGTGCTTTCGGCGGCGGGAATCGGCGTTTTGTCGCTCAGCGTGGATGCCGAGGTTCAGCACATCGTTTCTGGATTCGGCCTCCTCTCGGTGGCCCTCGGGATCGGCTTTATTCTGTCGTCCGGCGTCTCCTACATGATCTCGCGGCGTCTCGGACTGATCACGCCGGTCAAAAGGACCGGGGAGGAATAGCCGAATGTTCCGCGACGCGACCCTGAGGGACGCGATTGCCGCCGCACTTGCCCCCGCCGAATCAGGATCGGGGTCGTTGGTGGAGTCGCTGGATGTTCGCGCGGATTTCGCAATGGATGAGGATTCGTTCCGCTCCTTCTACGACCGGACCGCGCGCGGCCTGTGGGCCTACCTCGCGCGCGTTACGGGAGACCGGCAGGCTGCCGACGATCTGCTCCAGGAAGCCTTCTACCGGTTGCTGCGCGCCGGGACGGAATACGAGTCGGAGGCGCACAGGCGAAACTCGCTCTACCGAATTGCCACTAACCTGGCGAGAGACGCCCGCCGCCGCAGTGTCGTTCGTCCGGACGCTGCTGTATCCGGGGAGGATATCGAGCGCGTTGCCGGGGCTGATTCGGCAGGCTCGTTGGATCGCAACGCCGACGTGGAGCGGGCCATGTCCCGCTTGCGTCCCAATGAGCGGGCGATGTTGTGGCTAGCCTATGCCGAGGGCGAGCCGCATGTCGAAATCGCCGACCGCTTGGGGTTGAAGGTGGGGAGTCTGAAACCTCTGCTGTTCCGCGCGCGCCGCAAGCTGGCGGGACTGCTCCGGGGAAAGGATTCCGACCATGCACGGTGAATGCTGTTTTGAGGCCGATGTTTTGGCTGCCGTAGTGGAGTGCCGGTGGCCGGAGCGGGTGGAACCGGAGCTGCGGATCCACGCCGAGGTATGCGCCATTTGCTCCGATGTGGCGCTGCTGGCGAGCGCTCTAAGGGACGATCGGGACGTGTTGAAGGCCATCGCCGCGCCGCCTGAATCGGGTCGCGTGTGGTGGATGGCCCAGCTGCGGGCCCGGCGCGAGGCCGAGAAGGCTGCTTCGAGGCCCATTACAGCGGCCCAAGTATTGGGCGCGGCGGCGACAGCCTGGTTTGCCGGAGCTTGTTTCGGAGCCTCGTCCGATTGGTTTCGATCCGAATTTGCCCGGCTTGCGTCGGGTGCGGAATCGGCGGGAATCGGCGTGTTCCTCACATCGGGGGCTGGACTGTTACTGCTGTTGGGAGCAGTTTCGATTGTCATTCTAGTTCCAGCCGCGGTTTGGCTCGCGGTCGGCAAGGACTAGGAGCTCTGCAGGGGATGTTACTATTCCTGTTGGCGCGACCCGCCGTTGGAGCTCTCCTTGAATCGTAGGTCCCTGTTGAAGACCGCAGCATTTGCCGCAGTCGGCGCACCCAGCCTGTTCCCCCAATCGGATCCCGCGTCCGCCAAGGCCGCGATCCTGAAGCGGATCCAACCGCCGAAATTCGCCAACCGCGATTTCGACATCACCAAGTTTGGAGCCGAATCCGGCGGTACCAAGCTGGCAACAGCCGCCATCGCCAAGGCTATTGAAGCTTGTAACAAGGCGGGTGGCGGACGGGTTGTCGTACCAGCGGGCACTTTCCTCACTGGTGCGATTCACCTGAAGAGCAACGTCAACCTCCATGTCAGCGAAGGTGCGACACTTTTGTTCAGCCAGAATCCATCGGATTTCCTCCCCGTGGTCTACACCCGCTGGGAGGGCACCGAGTGCATGAACTACTCGCCGCTGATTTACGCGTTCGAGGCCACCAATATCGGGATAACCGGCACCGGTACCCTCGACGGCCAGTCGGACACCACCCACTGGTGGCACTGGAAGGGTGGCAAGAATGCGGGCAAGGAAAGCCAGAACGCAGACCGTCTCGCTCTGTTGGCCGCCGGTGACAAGAATGTTCCGGTTCCGCAGCGGGTGTTTGGCGAAGGGCACTACCTCCGCCCGAATTTTATCCAGCCCTACCGCTGCACCAACGTCCTGATCGAGAACGTGAAGATCCGCCGTTCCCCGATGTGGGAACTCAACCCCGTCCTGTGCACCAACGTGACTATGCGGAACGTAGACATCGACACCCATGGTCCCAACAACGACGGCTGCGACCCCGAATCCTGCACCGACGTTCTCGTCGACGGTTGCACGTTCAACACCGGTGACGATTGCATCGCGATCAAGTCCGGTCGCAACGTCGATGGTCGCCGCGTCAACCGCGCCTGCGAGAACCTCATTATCCGGAACTGCACCATGAAGGACGGCCACGGCGGCGTGTCCATCGGCAGCGAGGCGTCCGGCGGTGTGCGCAACGTGTTTGTGGAAAACTGCAATATGAGCAGCCCGCATTTGGATCGGGCCTTGCGCATCAAGACCAATTCCTATCGCGGCGGTGCTATCGAGAATATTTATTTCGACCGGGTGACCGTGGGCCAAGTGGCTGCTGGGGTTATCGACATCGATTTCAACTACGAGGAGGGGGACGGCGGCCCGCTGCCTCCGGTGGTCAACAACGTGGTGGTTTCGAACGTTACCTGCCAGAAGAGCCGCTACGGGCTCTATCTTCGCGGTTTCAAGACGGCGCCGATCCGCGGGCTGACCGTAGTCAATTGCGATTTTGCGAACGCGGAGAAGGGCAATCTTCTCGAAAACGTGGAGTCTGTGAAGTTCACCAACGCCACGATCAACGGAAAGCCCGCCGTCCTCTAGCGGATGGTGAATGGGATTTCCACTGCCGCCGGTATCTTGACGGCCTTGTCTCCTTTGGTGTCGACATCGAACGCGCGGTAGACGCGATTCCCGCACGTGTCTTCCAAGTCTGGTGACGCGATGACCTTGTAGTTCCCGACGTCCCAGGGCCGTGATGGCACAAAAATCCATTGGCGTTCGTGTTTGCCTGTGGATACGCTGCCAGCTACGCGCCTTCCGTTGGCGTCTTGGACTTCCACCATGCGCTGCATCAGTGCGAAATCCATGGCCTTCGGGAACTCGACCGTCAGCGCCGACCTGCCGTCGCTTGCCGGTGCAATCAATCGCCACGACGACGGTGCCGGCGACGTTCGGTCCACCGGACCACCCCGGAATTCGCGGGTGAATCCTTGAGCCATGGGCCCACCTTGGGCATCACGCCACTCGCGGTCGATTTTCAAGGTGTAGCGCTTGCCCTCGATGATCGGCGTCCCCATTTCGGTCTGAGGCACCAAGCCGCGTTTGATCCGACCGGGATCGAACAGGACCGTCAACCGGCGTCCGGTCGGGTCCCACAATTCCTGCTCGATTTCGAGGAAGGCCAGCGGGACCGGAACGCCCGATTCATCCAGCAGGTGGAGCCGCTTCCACACTTCCCCCCGGCTCATCGGTTCCGAGAAAACAAGGTACAGCTTCAGGATGTTGGAAGGCAGCACATCGCCCGAAGGATACACTTCCAGCACCTTTGCGGATGGCGCGCGGGCGGCCGCAGGGCCGAACACGCTACTGAACGCTTGGCCGCCGACGGCCTCAAAAACGACTCGGTAGGACATTGTGGGCAGCGCCGGATACCTTGGCCGGAAGACGACTGCGCCTTCATCGCGGATATAGCTGCCGATGATCGGCTGGTCTGTGGCCCCGCCCGCATAGACCCGAAAGATGGAACCCCAGCCGTCTGCCGGTGCGGCAATCGACTGGGGAATCTTCACGCTGAATTTGCCGTCGGTGAATTGAATCTCCGAGGTCTGTTGTCCTGTCGCGCTGGCGGCACCGCATACTCCGGCGACCACCAGCGCGACCGCAATCGGGATGCGCATTACGGCAGCGGGATCGAACGGAGGTCAACAGCACCGTCCACATCGGACAGGATCAACGCGCTGGACGAATCAAGCGACGTCAAGTGCTTCACGCCCTTCAATTCCGACAGCGGCTGGGACGGCACACCGGCGTGTTCCACATGGGATGTGATCGATTTGTATGTCTCCAAGTGGTCCGTGGTCAACTTCAAAATGCCGTGCGCGCTGTTGGCCATCAGGATGTAGTCATGGTTGTCCTTGCGGTAGGCAATCATGTCGAGCGGCCGGTTGCCGGCACCGAGCTCCGCGATGGTGGCACCCTTCACCTTGTTGCCCGGTTTCAATTCGCTCATCGGGATGGTGACGAGCGGGGTGCATGTGTAGGCTGCCACGATGTACGGCTTGTTGTCGATGGTGTACGGTACAAACGTACGCACCGGGGAATTCGTCTCATACCGGCCGTGCTGGCCATGGTAGATTTCAATGCTGGCACCGGTCGTCGCGGCTTGGAATGGGAACGGGATGCTGCGCAGGTTGGAGGAAAATTCCTCGTTGGAAAGTCCGGCAACCAAGACCTTGCCGTCCAAATAGGCCAACTGGGTGATGGTATCGAGGCGCGGATTGCGTCCGCCGGGGATTGCATTGGGTGCGTTGGGGATGGGCGTGGTGGAGAACTGCACGTTGTCCAAAGCGAATTCCGAAAGCTTGCCGGAGGCATCCACTTTCATGATGACCGGGGTCGCTTCCGGGCCGCGGCCGCGTGAAACGGAAATATACACGCTCTTGGAGATTGGATTCACCTTCACGTCGTTGATCATGATGTCGCCTGCTGCGGTGCCAAGCATCGCGGCAACCTTTTTGTCGATGCCTTGGACATCCACCTTCGGTGAATTGGTCTGTGCCTTGGCGTCCTGGGTGTTGACGGCAACAATGGCGGCACCCGTGGTGTCACCGATGAAGAGGATTCCGTCCGGTCCGAAGGCCAGCGGCCCGGCGGACTTGAGTTGTGGTTTCCCGGCGGTCATGCCGGTGGTGCTGGCTGCGGTGCTGGCGGCAAGAGCGGCGGTCGCGGCCATTGCGAACAAAACGGATAGTACGGAAATGCGCATGCGGTTGGTTCTCCTTAGAAAAGGTATCACTTTTGTTGCGGACAGTGTGTAAGGAAAAGGTGTGTAAGGAATTTGCAACTGCGTCACGACTTCGGCCTCACTGCCGTGGCTCCGCAACCGGCCGATCCGGTCCACGAGACACAATCCATGCTTTGCCGTCCCTCCGTGATCCGGTATGTCCGGTTGATCGGCAGATCGACCCACTGCTGAACCGCCCCGGACGGCCATCGCACCTCGATCAATTCCAATGCCACTGCGTCGCCCACGCCGAATTGCAGCGTCATCGAATTTTGCGAAAGATAGCTGCCGCCGCTGGCCACCTCCGCCATTTGCTGCCGACCGTTCACGCGGACTACAACCCGGGCACCGATCGCGTCCCGGTTTGACTTGGTTCCCTGCAGGGTGAACGAAACGGCATTCCTGCGCTGGCCCGTGTTTTTCAACACCGTGGGAGCCTCATTCATATTCACGATCACGATTTCGGGTCGGCCGTCGCCGTCCAGATCCCCGACGGCCAAGCCCCGCGCGGGCCGCTTTTCGGCAAATGCGCGCCCGGCCAGTGCGGTGATATCCGTGAACCGACCCATGCCGACGTTTCGGTACAGCAGCGTCCGCTGGCGGTAGGTTTCGCCAATCGGGGACCCGTCCACTTCGGGATACACATGCCCGTTGGCCATCACCAGATCCGGCAGTCCGTCCTCATCCACATCAACGAAGGCGACTCCCCAGCCCAGCAACTGGTTGACGCCCAGACCGGATTCCTTGGCGGTATCCTCGAAGAACTTTCCGTTCTCATTCCGGTACAGGGACGGGTGGTCGCCCGAGAAATTGGTCTTGACGATATCGAGAAAGCCATTTCCATCGAAGTCGCCGACTGCTACCCCCATGCCCGCCTGCATTCGGCCATCCGCATTGAAGGCTGCGCCAGAGATCTCACCGATCTCCTCGAACTTGCCGTTCCGCGTGTTTCGAAATAACAGGCTGGGCGACTGGTCGCACGCCACATAGATATCCGGCCAGCCATCGTTGTCGAAATCCGCCACCGCGACACCCAACCCATACCGGCCACCCGGCTTGAGGATGCCTGCTGCGTCGGAGACATCCGTGAAAGTTCCGTCGCCGTTGTTGTGGAAGAGAACATTCCGGGCCATTGGCAATCCCTTGGGGCCGCAGGATACCGAGAGACCCTTCCACTCACAGCCCTTCCCGCTGCCGGGCTTGGGCGTGGACGCTAGATCCAAATCGACGTAGTTTGAGATGAAAATATCCAGGAGACCGTCACGGTCGTAATCGAGGAAGGCGCACCCGGTGCCCCAACGGATGCCGGTGGTGGGCAGTCCAGCCTTGGCGGTCACGTCGGAGAACTTGCCATTCCCCGAATTGCGGTAGAGCACGTTCTGGCCATAGTAGGTTACCAGGAGGTCGCTATGCCCGTCGTTGTCGAAGTCTCCGGTGCAAGCGGCTTGAGCCCAACCGGTATGGGTCAAGCCCGCTTGCGCGCCGACCTCCGAAAAGTGCCCCTTGCCGTCGTTGTGGTAGAGCTGCGACGGTGACCGGACACCCCCTGCATTGATGCGGGTGCCGTTGGTGACAAAAATGTCGTTGGCACCGTCGCCATCAAAATCGAAAATAGCCGCACCGTTGCCTGTGGCTTCGAGGATGAAATCCTTCCGGACCTTGCCGCCATATGTGTTCAGGACGGTGACTCCCGAGCGGGCGGCAATGTCTTCGAAACGATATTTGGGTAAAATCTCGGCCACTACGGCCAACGTGAAAAATGTAATTGCTGCAAACAGGGCGTGCGCCCTCAAAGGCTTACCCCTGCCGGGGTAGCTGCGGACCTGAAGCTCATTGTCCCTTTTGGACCGTTGTTCAAGGCCCTGCGGAACGCCTATTTGGTCTTAGCAGCCGTGGTGCCGGGCGGAATGGCTGCGAAGGTGTACGGGCTGCACTCTCGGGCTCGCGGACGTCCAGTTCCATTCTTGTGGAAAGGCCAATGAAGGGGGGAAGGGGCCGACGTTTCATTCCGGAACCGTCATTCTAGGTTCCCATACCGCTAAAAACATGTTGCAAAGAAGTCGCACTTTTGTTTATAATTTTCAGTTTATGACCCTTGTCAAACCTACGACATTCAACGACCACCCGTCTTCTAAGTGCCCGTTGTTCCGGAACCTAAGGAGGCTTTTTCTTACGGCCACGTGTTCCGTGGTTCTTTTCGCCGGAGCCCAATCGTCCCAGGCTGGCACCTTGAGCTACACCCAAGTGTCCACCCTATCGGGGACAATCGGCGGGACAGCGTTCACCAACGCCACGGTAACGTTTCAGACCTCGGCGGACACAGCCAACACCATTTCGGGGGGCGGGGCGTACCTGTTGGCGGGTACGACAACGGTTGATATTGATGGCATCGGTACAGCCACGCTGAACGGCAGCGATTCCTTCGGAGTATTTGCCTTGAGCTTCAACGGCCTGAAGGTTGCCGGCTTTGCCGATATCACCACGCAGGTAGCGATTGCCTACATCGGCATCCCTACGGCCTATGACCTGTCCACAGCCGCCTCGTTTACGGGAACAAACGCTTTTGTCGGGAACCGCAACAATGCCACCAGTCTTGGGATATTGCACATAACCGGTGCCAGTGGCAGTGGGTCGTTCACCGCTACCGAGGTCGCGGATGCGCCCGAACCTTCGTCGATGGCTCTGCTGGCGGGCGCCTTGGCCGCAGCTGTCGGTTTTCGCCGTAAGCGCTAGCTGAAAAAGCAATTGGGGGATGGATAACGGCTGCTCCTCCCCCAACTGCCTACCCCATGCACGGGGAAGACAATGTCCTGCCGAACGGCTATTTGGTTTTGGGAGCCGTGGTGCCGAAACGGAACGGCTTTAGGGAAAGTACACGGGCCGTATTCTCCGGCTCGTGGATTTCGAGTGCTTTGTTCGCAGAAATACCGGTGAAACGTTGTCGGATTCCGCTGGAGGGCCAGAGGACTTCCACGCTTTCAATCACCGGTGATTTCCCCAATCCCAGATGCTGTCGCAACGGTGAGGCTCCAAACGAGCCGCCGGTGCCCACGGTTCGATGGATTTCCCGCCGGGGCCCGCCGCCGTTCCGCACTGTCACCGTGATTCTGGCTCCCACCCCCGCCCGGTTCGACTTTTCCCCAACAAGCTGAATGGCCAGCCATCCGTTGCCATTGCCTGGATTTTCGAAGAGCCGGGCCGACTGCTTGTCGCCCAATACGGCCCCGCCCATCACCACAAACAGATCTTCGTCGCCATCATTGTCCAGATCTGCAAAGGCAATCCCATGGCCCTTGGGGAGCACGCCGGTGCCTGAGGATGCCGTCACATCCTGAAAGCCATGCCCGCCTTCGTTGTGGAACATCACATTTGGAATCGGGGACGCGTAGGAAGGATTGCCGCTACCGAGATAGAAATCGGGAAAGCCGTCGTTGTCAATGTCGCCGAAGTTCAGTCCCATCGGCATGAAAACGCGTTTCAATCCCATTTCGGCGGACACATCGCGGAACTTCCCGTTGCCCAGGTTGTGGAAGAGTCGCAATCCTTCGCCTCCCTGGGGCTGCCCCAAATAACCCTTCATGACATCCTCCACCGAAACGCCGTATCCCGCGATGAGGAGGTCGTCGAATCCATCGTTGTCGTAGTCGAAAAACATGGCTCCGAAGGTGGTCCAAGGACCCTCCACCCCCGCCTCCCTGGTCACATCGGTGAAGGTGCGGTTTCGGTTGTTGTGGTAGAGGTGGTGCTCCCCATTCAGGGCCGAGACGTAGAGGTCTGGAAACCCGTCATTGTCATAATCCGCTGCCACCACACCTTTGGTGAAGCCGACCCGCCCCACCCCGGCGGCAGCTCCTATTTCGGCGAATGTGCCGTCGCGCTTGTTCAGAAACAACTGTGCCGGGGCGTTTTCATTGCCGACAAACAGGTCTAGCCAACCGTCGTTGTCGATATCGGTCCAGACAGCTGTTTGGGTGGCGGTCACCAGCTGCCCAAGGCCGCTTGCATCGGTGACGTCGGTAAAGGTCCCGTCGCAGTTGTTTCGGAGCAAACTCTTGCGGCGGCCATACTCCCAACCCCCGCGCAGCACCAGGACATCCTTGCAGCCGTCGTTGTTGTAATCCGTCTGCAGGATATTCAGACCGCCGGTCTGGCCCAGCAGTCCGGCTTGGGCGGAGCGGTTGGTGAAAGTGCCGTCGCCATTGTTGTGGAACAGGGCCAGGGGTTCACAGTCGTTCACGTTCGATGCCAGGATGTCGAGCAGGCCGTCGTTGTCGAAATCCTCAATGATGGCCCCCCCGGCCTGTCCAATGCGTTCGAGGCCCGCCGCCAAAGTCTTGTTCGAGAAGTGCACAGGACTTTCATTGCCGGCGAGGAGGGCGGAAGGGATCAGGAATTCCCGGGGTACACCGGCCGAATAGCTGCCCGACAACATATGGGCGAGGTTGAGCAGCCAGCGCACCTCGCCGTCCTCGGGGACCCGCTTCAAATATTGCTGGAAATAGTCGATGGCTGCGGCCAGATCGGCCTTCTCGCCGGGCGTTCGGAAGCCCGCAAGTGCATGGGGAAACACGAAATCCTTGTATAGGGTCAGTCCGGCCCGTTGTAGGTGTGCCACGCCGAGCGATTCCAGAAACTGCGGCACCCGCTCCGGGGAGGCCGTGCTCGAAACCTCGCGGCTCGCCTGCCAATGCCGCTCAGCCTTCGAAAAATCGCCGGAGTATGCACTCAGATCTGCCATCAGGGCGTTGACGTCGCGCACGAAGGCGGGCGGTGCGCCGGGTCTGGCGAGCATCGGTTCCAGTTGTGCGGCGATCGCGGGAACGGCTGCGGTCCGGACCTCGCAGGCAACCTGCAAATTGCGGTCCCAGCCTGCGGGCTTTTCGTACTTGTCCACGGCACGCAGCGCGGACGCAAATCCAGAATAGTCATAAGTCAGCCGGACCGCCCCTGCGCTGGAAACAGATTGCAATTTCGTTGGGGCCGCCGCAACCGGTGCGCCGCCGGGGGGAGCGGAGGAGATCTTGAGGAGGGCGTAACCCGCCGGGATTCTTACAATCCCGCTCAGCCCGCCCGGTTGGAGCGACGCCATCGCGTTGCGCAACTCCGCGCGCAGATTTCCCGGATCCACCATGCCCAGATACCCACCATCGGGCGCACTCGGGTCGGTGGACAACTCCTTCGCG
Source organism: uncultured Acidobacteriia bacterium (assembly GCA_903893525.1). Classification (GTDB taxonomy): domain Bacteria; phylum Acidobacteriota; class Terriglobia; order Bryobacterales; family Bryobacteraceae; genus BOG-234. The sequence continues at coordinate 32,602 of CAITMP010000853.1, forward strand.
ACATCGGCAAACGCCGCCCCCCGCACCAGCTGTTCCCGAACTCGATCCGCTTCCAGTTGGGACGCCACCACGATGATCGAAACCGGTACTGCGCCGGGGGGCGCACTCTGTTGGGCCGTCAAGGTCAATGCCATCAGCACAATTCCCCAAGCTCCCAACCTCATTCGAAACTGCATCAACCCAAGGGTACCTTGTTTGCGTCACAATGTTGTCTTGCGCCACTGCATCGTAATCCTGCTTTGTTTCCCGTTAGCCTGCCAA
>CAITMP010000854.1 GCA_903893525.1 uncultured Acidobacteriia bacterium
CCGGAACCGCAACAGGCGCGGGCGCTTCGGCAATCGGCGCAACAACCTCGGCAACCGGTGCCGCCGCCAACTCGACCGGCTCGGCAACTGAAGTCCGCACCTCGGAAAATCTCGGCGTGTACGATCCCTTCGGCAGCTCTATCCGCACAGCCGTATCGGCACCCTCGGCCGCGTAGAACTTCTGCAGACGTTGCCGCAATTCATACGCGCGCGTCCGAACGGAGGAATCCTCGGTGGGCGAAAAATCCGCAGCCCGCCCCAGCGCCTTCAGCCCAATCAGGTACTCCGTCAACTCCCCAGCCCTGCCCGCGATCTCCATTTCGCAGACGAAGGTCAGGAACGCGCGCAATTGCTCGGATCTCGCGAGCGATTCCCCTGTCAGGGCAGCCGCCAACGCCTCCCTTTTCCGTTCGGGGGTAATAGAATCGTCGCTGGGCGCTCCTCGCGGCACGCTCTCATTCTACAGCCTTTGCACGAACTCGTAACGTTACGGGTCACGTCTTCTATCTTGCCCTCGCAGCCGAACCCGAACGAAACTGGAACCCATAAGGGGTAATCCATGCGAACTCTGCTGTTTGCGTTTCTTCTCACCGTCCCGGTCCTTGCACAGACCGACCGCGGCACCATCACAGGCACCGTAACCGATCCATCCGGAGCCGCCATACCCGGCGTCCGCGTCACTCTCGACCACTTGGCCTCCGGCGAAAGCCTCCCCGCCTCCACCAACGAGGGCGGCCAGTACACCAAGCCAAACCTGATTCCCGGCGATTACCGGATCACGTACGAGGCCCAGGGCTTCAAGAAGCTGATCCGCTCCGGTATCACCTTAAAGGTCACGGACGTCCTCCGCGTCGACGTCAAACTCGAACTCGGTGCCGTCGCCGATTCCATCGAAGTCACCGCTGACGTCTCCCGCCTCCAGACCGACTCCCCCGAAGTCGGCACCTCCCTCTCCGGCAAGGCCATGATCGACCTCCCGTTGAGCTTCGGCTCCGGCGGCCGCCACGCCGAAGACTTCGCCTTCAGCATCACCCCCGGCGTCAGCGGTACCGGACTGGTCAGCCACATCAATGGCTCCACCGGCTATTCCAAGGAAACCCTCGTCGACGGCGCCTCCGTCACTGTAAACCAGTCCGGCGATCAGACAGCCGCCCTCGTCTCCCCCGAGGCTCTGCAGGAAGTCAAAATCCAGACCTCCGCCCTTTCCGCCGAGTTCGGGCGCACCCAAGGAGGCGTCTTCAACTTCGTCATGAAGTCCGGCACCAACCAGATCCACGGCAGCGCCTACTTCGGACTCCGCAACGAGGCGCTCAACGCCAACACCTTCGCCAACAATTTCCGCGGCTCACCCCGCGCCCTCGACCGCAAACAGAACTACGCAGCCAGCTTCGGCGGCGCCGTCGTCATCCCCAAGCTCTACGACGGCCACAACAAGACCTTCTTCTACACCTCCTACGAGCGCTACAAGGAACGCAGCTACGGCCTCGGAGCCCCCACCAAGAGCGAGCCCATCCCCGCCTTCTACGACGGTGATTTTTCCCGCCTGCTCGGTGCCACAACTTCCACCAAGGACGCGCTCGGCAATGCCGTAGTAACCGGAGCCATTTATGACCCGGCAACCTTCGCCCAACTCGCCTCCGGCCGTTACACTGGAACCGTTTTCCCCGGCAACAAGATCCCTTCCTCGCGCTTCAGCCAGGTGTCGCAAAAGCTCAACGCCATCGCGAAAGCCCACTACGTCCCCACGGTGCGCGACCCCAGCGGCCAGATCCCGCTCCAGAACACCGCGTCGTTCCCCACATCCGGCGCGCCGGAATGGGACCCCTCCCAGTTCTCGGTCAAGGCCGACCAGGTCATCACCGCCAACCAGCGCCTCGCGTTCTCGATGAACCACCACTACTCGCCGCGTTTCATCCTCGATTCCGGCGGCATGTGGGACCCCACCGACGTCTATGGCGGACCTCTGGCCAAATCGCGCCTCCGCGGCGACACCGGCTCCATGGGCCGCCTCGGCTATGACTGGACCCTGTCACCGACCGTCCTCAACCACACCACCCTCAGCTTCAACCACCGCGGCAATCCCCAGAAAGTGATCTCCACAGACATCGACGGTGCCGCCGCAATCGGCCTCAAGGGCATCACCACCAAGGGATACCCACAGATCACCTGGGGCAGCGGCCCCATCGTCACCCTCGACAACCCCG
>CAITMP010000855.1 GCA_903893525.1 uncultured Acidobacteriia bacterium
CCCGCCGGAGTCGCCATGATGAAGAAGCGCTGGACGAACGGTCCGGCAATCGCCGAAGTTCTGGCGAACGCCAAACACACCGGCCAATTCAGCATCCAGCACCATGGCGACAAGGTCTGGTTCAAGAACATCCGCGTCCGCGAGTTGAAGTAGTGCCCAGCCGACGGGCGTTTCTTTTAACGGCGTCCTGCATGCCCACGCTCCGGGCACAGGACGCCGAACCCGTTTTCTCCTCGGCGGTGAAGGTCGTTTCGATCATTGCCTCGGTCCGGGATTCCCAAGGCCGTTTGATCCACGATCTCGCCAAAGAGGAACTGACGGTATCCGAGAACGGTGTGCCGCAGGAAATCCGCTATTTTTCCCGCGATACGGACCTTCCGCTTACCCTCGGCATACTAGTGGACACCAGCATGAGCCAGGAAAAGGTCATGTCGGAAGAACGCGCGGCGAGCCTGCGTTTCATCGACCGGGTTCTACGGGAGGACAAGGACCAGTTCTTCATCGGGCGCTTCGACATGTCGGTTGCATTCCCGCAGAGGCTGACCGCGTCGCGCGATAAGCTCGAAAAGGCCCTGATCTTTGTCGACACCCCCACCCGGGCCGAGTTGCGGCGTCAATCGGGCGGCGGAACGCTGCTCTACGATTGCGTGGCGTCGGCTTCCAAGGACATTCTGGCCAAACGCCAAGGCCGGAAGGCGCTGATCATCCTTTCCGACGGCGGTGAAAACGGCAGTGACACCACGTTGGAGGACTCGATTAACGCCGCGCAGCTGGCCGACACGATGATCTATTCGATCCTCTTCGGGGGCACCGAGGGGCGCGGCATCCTGCAGAAGATGTCGAAGGAGACCGGTGGCGATTACTTCGAAGTTACGAAGAAGAAATCGATCATGGAGATCTTCGACACCATTCAGGAGGAGCTTCGGGGCCAGTACAGCCTTGGCTACGTCTCGTCGCTTCCAGTGCGTATCTCCGAATTCCGGAACCTGAAACTCGCGGCGAAGAGAAAGGGTCTCACGGTCCAGTGCCGCACGCGCTACTGGGCGGAGCGGACCTAAATCTGGCCCGGAAAATGCGATAATCAGGGCTGGCGACACCATGGCGTCACTACCACTCCCCATTTTCACCATCGAGCAATACCTCAAACTCGAACGCGAATCCCCGTTCCGCAGCGAATACATCAAAGGCGAGATGGTGGCGATGTCGGGCGGAACCCGCGACCATGCACTCCTCGGCACTGCGATCGCAGCCCGGCTCGACACACAACTCAGCAACAAACCTTGCGCCGTCGCGGCTAGCGACCTCCGCCTCTGCTGCCTCCCCGAAGACGTGTTGACCTACCCCGACGTCGTCGTGTATTGCGAACCCGCCAGCCACATGGATGACGACGAGGACACGCTGACCGACGCGGTCGTGATCGTCGAGGTGCTTTCCAAATCCACCCGGCGCTACGACCGGATTGAGAAGTTCCGCTACTACCGCAGCCTGCCCTCGTTTTCGGAATACTTGCTGGTTGAGCAGGACGAGATCCGGGCAGAGCACCATTTCCGGCAGCCTGATGGCTCATGGGCATTCCGCGTGCTGACAACACGCACCGATATCATTCAGCTGGACTCCATTGGCTGCCAACTGATTTTGGGCGAACTGTACCGGAAGACTAAGCTAGCCGTCCCCGAATAGATCCGGAAGCTGGAAATGCGACAAATAGGGCCTAGCGAGACCACGATGGCGTCGATACCACTACCACTGCCGCGATTCACGATCGATGAGTACCTCAGGATTGAGCGTGAAGCGGAATTCCGCAGCGAATACATCCAGGGCGAAATCGTTACGATGTCTGGGGGAGTCCCGCACACGCGATTCTGGATACGACCTTCTGCTCACACCTCGAGCAGCAATTGCGGGACAAGCCATGCACGGTGGCCGGAAGCGACCTCCGGCTCTGCTGCCTGCCGGTCGACGTCCTCACATATCCGGACGTCGTTGTTTTCTGCGAACCCATCCGCTATTTGGACGGGACCGACGATACGCTCACGGACGCGGTACTCATCGTCGAAGTCCTATCCAAATCAACACGCAACTACGACCGCGGCGAGAAGTTCCGCTTCTACCGAACCTTGCCATCCTTTTCGGAATACCTGTTGCTGGCACAGGACGAAATCCGCGCGGAGCACCATGTTCGGCGATCCGACGGCTCCTGGATTTTCCGCGAGTGGACCGCAAAGGAGGCGGTGATCCACCTGAATTCCATCGGCTGCAGGTTGGTCCTGGGGGACCTGTACCTGAAAACACGTCTCGGACGGCTGACGCAACAATCCGAATCCGATACCGCGCTACAATAGCGTGAAGCCGCCTTCGGGCTCAGGCTTCGCCCGCCGCGACGCGCGCACCATCCCCGTGGATGGGACCCTCAGCCCTGTCAGCGATTTTGGTTCCGCCATTTTCCGTAAGACTTGAGGAATTGCCATGCGACGTCGTTTCACACGCGGTTTCACCCGTGGACTCTCCATCTGCCTGCTCGCACTCCCGCTGCACGCCCAGCAGCCAACACCCCCAGCCGGTGCCCCGAAACCAGCGCCCGACCCCATTGCGGGACTGGTTGGACGATTGGAACTGGAGCGCTACAAAGCCACGATCAAGGGATTGACCCAGTTCGGCGACCGTCGCCAAGGCACCGAGCGCAGCAGGAAGGCAATCGATTGGATCGAGGCGCAGCTGAAAAGCTACGGCTGCACGAATACTGAAAGAATCAAGTACGACTTCCAACCTCCCGCTGCAGGAGCGAATGGACGCGGTGGGAATGGGGGGGCCGCTGGCGCTCCAGGAGCTGCTGGTGGCGGTCGGGGAGGTCCGGGACGGGGCAATTTCGACCCGAACGTGGGGCCTGGCGGATCGCGCCGTCGCGGCTTCCGGATTCCCGAAACCGTCAACAACGACCCGCTCAAGCAACCCGACCTCAAACTGCGCGAACTCAACACCGAACCATCGGCTCCCGGCCTCCGGGAGGAAGTTTATTGCACCAAGGTTGGCACCGGTCATCCCAACGAAATGTACATTGTGGCCGCCCACATGGACGGAATCGGCTGGGGCGAGGCCGCCAACGACGACGGCTCCGGCACTGCCCTCGTGATGGAACTGGCCCGCATCTTCAGCAGCCCCGATGTCCAGACCGACCGCTCCATCCGTTTTGCGCTGTGGAACAACGAGGAGACGGGCCTCAATGGTGCCCGTGCGTATGTCGACCAGCGCAAGGATTTGCAGGGGATCGAATCACCCGCCGGTTCCGGCAAATACCCGGAACCCAAGTGGCTCGGCATGATCCAGCACGACATGATGATGTTCGACCATGGAATGCCGCTCCCCGACGGGACTATGAGCAAGAAGCAGCGTCCCGAAGCCGACATCAACATCGAGTACCAAGTGACGGCAAAACTCGCGGATCAGGCAATGGCACTTGCGCACAAGTTCCAGTTGGCCAACGACAAGTACGCCGCGAACTATCCGGCCACCGTGGGTCCGCATATGACCAACACGGATTCCACGCCTTTCATGGATCTGACCCCGGCGATCAGCCTTCGTGAAAACGAGCGCGGCGCGCAGCTGGGCAACGGTTGGGACCCGCAGCACCACCAACCTACCGACCTCTATTCCTTCTACAGCGACGACGATTTCCGGCTCGGCCTGAACGGGGCACAAACAACCTTGGGAGCCGTGGCACAGTTGGCAGGCGTCACAGTGTCGGACCCCGACGCGCCCACCATTGTCCAGCCCGGCGCTCCGGGCAAGGACGGCAAGACGCTGACCAAGGAATCGGCGGCTCTGGCAAACCACCCGCCCTCGGCTGCCGACGTCAGTTTCATGCAGGGCATGATCATGCACCACTCGCAGGCCGTGGAGATGACAGCGCTGATCGCATCCCACAGCAAGAACAAGGAACTCTACAACCTCGGGGCGCGCATCAGCATTTCCCAAACCGACGAAATGAAATATATGCAGCAGTGGCTGGAGGACCGCGGCAAGCCGACCAGCATGCCCGGCATGGACCATATGGCGGGCATGGACCATAGCATGATGGCGGGAATGGACCACAGCAAAATGGACCACAGCAAGATGGGCGCCATGGACTCCAAGCCCCAAATGATGATGCCCGGCATGCTCACACCCGAGCAAATGGCCGCGCTCGCCAAGGCGACGGGGGCCAAGTTCGACTATCTCTTTTTGACGGGCATGATCCAGCACCACCAGGGTGCCCTGACCATGGTCGAGGAACTTTTTGGTACCGCAGGAGCCGGCCAGGACGCCGTCCTGTTCGACTTCGCCACCGACGTGGACAATACGCAACGGGCGGAGATTGGCATCATGCAAGGCATGGTGCGCAGGCAGAAGCTGGGCCCTGAGAGGCCCAAGGAGAAGAAATGACCCATTCGCGAAATTCCGTCCTAACCGGCCGACTTGCGGCCGCATTGTTCCCCCTTATTTGCGCTGCCCAGGCACCAGCGCCGGCACCGGAAAAGATTCCCACACCGCCGCCGTCGACGGTGCCGACCAACCCACGGTCCGGCAACGACGACCCGCGCGTGGGCCTCAAAG
>CAITMP010000856.1 GCA_903893525.1 uncultured Acidobacteriia bacterium
CGGCCCCGGCCATCCAGAAAGCTGCCTCCGCGCTTGGCCAGCTGGGCGGATCCGCCGCAACCGTCGAAGGCCTGACATCCCTGCTGGGTCCCCACGCTGGCCAGTTCGTCAGCATCGAAAAAGCGGTCTACGGCGCGTTCGGCCTCGGGCATGATTTACTGTCGGCCTTGGGGGACGCGGCGACGTCCGGCAAAATCATCACCCTGTCGATGGCCGGCACGTCCACCACGCTGACGGTTGACCCGGCCTTGGCCCGGTCCATCCTGGACGCGGGCGAGTATCTCAAGGCGCACCCGTTCGCCGGGGAGGCTCCGGTGATCAGCCCAAAGGGGTAGAGGCTATGAGGGACTACATCGACTGGCTGGACACCCCGTCCGGCCACATTGTAGTGACGCTGATCCTGCTCATGGTGGGCGTGGTGATGCAGGTCTGCCACATCCCGCAGGGCTCGGAGATCTCGGCGGGCGCATTGGCCAGCCTCTACACGGTATTGAGGTTCAATCCGCCTGGAGGTCCCGGCGGAGCGGCGACGGCTTAGGCATATCGACAACCTCGGCTGGCGGCCCGGTGATTTCCGTGGCCGTCATGCCGAGGACGAACGTGCGCCCGCAGATGGTGACCGTGGCGAGGTTGGCCGGATTGACCGGAAGCTGATTATCCGGAGTCGCCTTCGGCATCCGGCGCAGATTGTCTTTCCGGCTCATATGAAAAGCTCCACCCCGGTGTTGAAGAAGGCAGCCAGCTTCTTGGCTTGTGCTTTGCTGATGCCGCGCCGTCCGGTCACAATATCCGATACTTGGGTGCGCGTGCCAAGGACGGGAACGAGGTCGGCCTGTTTCAATCCGCGTTGCTCCATGAAGAACTTGACCACTTCGTTGGGCGGAGCCTGTGGGAATTTGCACGTCCGGTCATAAGCTTCAACGAGCGCAGCCAGAACATCCCTGTACGCAGCCTCTTCGGGCGTGGGCGGGCGGTCCATGAAGTCGAGAGCTTCCAGCTTGTCAGCCATCATCTGAAGCTCTTCGTCGTTCATGATCGCCCTCGGGGACTCGGCCGCCAGCAATTGGCTGTAGACCGCCGGGTTGAATGCGGGGCGGGCAACTTCGTTCAGTGGGTCCATTTCATCCATTCCTTCCGGTCGTATTCACCATGGTTCAGCAGTGCCTTGATGTAGAGGCGTTGCGAGCGGTAGGAGATCCTCACAATCAGCCTGTAGCCGCCAGCGATGTTGAAAATTAAAACTTCCCCGACTTGGTCGACGGTCGGAAAATCCGCACGGACCTGGTGGAATCCGCCCCAAGCCGCGCGCTTCGCCGCTCCGTACCAAGATAAAACAGCTTCCCTTGCCGCGGGGTGCCGCTTCACCAAATGCAGCAACCCGGTCTTGGTGATCACGTTCACAACTTCATCATAGCAAAATGCGTACACCGGCGCAAGCAAAACGCGTATAAGGTGAAATTCCGGCAAGACCAGCAACCGGTCCGATTCGACCCACGTGAAATCCGTTTTGGACTACCGTGGGGCTTGATGGGGCTTGAGTGGGGCTTGAGTCTCAGATCCAAAAATCTGTTGCAGCCAAAGTTTGTGCGGCATAAACTCCTGGAGGAACAGGCTGGAACGCTATACCAGTCGGTCCGAAACGCGGCGAGGGATGGTGTCGGCGAGATTGCGGCCGCTTCGCCCGGGTTCCCCACGGTTCAGTTCCAGGAGCCGACACCCTTGTCGTTCACTGTGGCCACAGTGGACCGGTCACCCGCCGTCCAGATCCTCGTAACCTTCACCGGCACACGGATTGCCTTCGAAGGGGAGATCTTCACCAACCACTCCACCCCCAAGACCACAATCTCCGGCACCGTTCTGCTGTCACTTGACCGCTTCAACAACCTCCAGACATGCTCCACCAAGGGCGATGCGCTGAACGGCGTGGAAGCTATTCTGGACCACGTGCTGGGGCCGGTGTACTACTCGTAGCCTGGCGGCCTACCGGTAGCCCGTTCGTCCGCGCGTGCCAGGTAGCCTACTATTCGCGAAATCTGGCTGCACAGCCAAGCCGCAACCATGAGCGCGCCGCCGCAGACGGCCCCGGCCAAGGCGAGCGCTCCGTCCCTCGTCAGCCCGTGCTCTCCTAGTTGGGCCCATGCCAGCGACCCCGCGCTAAGCACAGTTAGGCCGATGCCGAGTATCCAAAGGATTACAGCGGCCAATGGTGGCTCGGAAATTCTGCCATCCTTGGCGGCTGGAGTGGCTGAATCGGTCATGGCTTGCAAGGAACGTCTCCGTTGCGGATTATCAGCGGGAAATCCACTCCTTGGCCTATGCCGAGGCTAAGCTCCCAGCTGTAGCTGCCGCACGGCCAAGCTCCGTAGCCAGCAGGGCCAGTCCCAATTGATTCGGGAATCTGAAAGTTGATCTGGTAGAGCCCTGGAAACTGGGGGACGGCTCCAACGTAGGTTACTTTCGCTTTGCCTGACTCTGGATGCGGAAATCCATAGGCTGGCACGTCATCGAAATAAAGCGACACCGATGACACGAGTTGAGATGTGGAGGCCCCAAGTCCAGTCACCCAGGCAGTGTAGAATTCTGCACGCATCCGGGTATTTCTCGGACTGCACCCAAATGGCCCAAGCCGCGGTCAAGGTGATGGCGGGTGAAGAGCTTGGACTGGCACCGGTGGCCAGTATGATGGGAATCCACATCATCAAGGGCAAGGTGAGCCTGTCCGCCAATCTGATCGCTGCGCAGGTGAGAAGGCACGGGTACGACTACCGCCACGTCCAGTTCGACAATTCCCAGTGCGTACTGGAATTTTACGCGAAGGATGGCAAGACCAAGCTCGGCCAATCCTCGTTTTCCGAGGTGGACGCCAAGCAAGCTGGCGTCTGGAACGACATGTACAAGAAGTTCCCCCGGAACATGTACTTCAGCCGCGCGATGTCGAACGGCGCGAAGTGGTACTGTCCCGAGGTCATGAGCGGCCTACCGATTTACACGCCCGAGGAGCTAGGGGCAAAGGTGGATGGGGAAGGGAACGTTGTCGCCGAGGAAAAGCCGATCGACACCGGCGGGCATGCGGTCGGTACTCAAGCGGCGGCGGACCACGTTGCGGAAAAGAAGGTGGCCGAGATGAGGGAGGGGCGTGCACGGACCGCTCCACAGCCGCAGCGGTCCGAAGCGAAGGGTGGAGCTCCGCCCGCTCCGCCCCCGGCGACCACGTCCCCGCAGTACACGCCGGACGAGACGGCCCTCCGCGCGCGGATAGTGGACATGAAGAGCATGATCGCGGTGCTCGCCGAACTGCGCAAGGACCTTTCGGACTTGATGGGTTCGGAGAGCGCGGCGCGGACCTATTACTCCGAGCTGGAGCGTCACGGCGTCAAGCACGCGAACGAATTCAAGAGCACCAAACCGGCCCGCGACGTCGCGGTGGCCTTCCACCGTATGCTACGTGACGGGTCCCGTCCCGTCGATGCCGTCGATGCCGTCGATGCCGTCGTGGTCGACGATGCCGTCGATGCCGTCGTGGTCGACGACAAGAGCGACTGGATCCCGGATTTCGACGACATCGACGCCAATGCTGGGGAGCCGTCCAAGTGAGTAGCGACCTGAGCCTCTACAAGATCGAGGACCACGTCCAGGCGTTGCTCAACACGCTGGAGATGGTGGACGATCCAGGGCAGAAAGCCGAGATCACGGAGGACATCCGCAGGGCGCTCGAAGCGGAGGTGCGCAAGGTGGACGGCGTGGCCGCGTACCTGTCGCAGTGCGCGGCCAGCCAGGCGGCGTGCAAAGCGGAGATCGAGCGGATCAGGGGTATTTCGGACGTGTGGGCTGGCCGCGAGAAGCGCGTCCGTTCCTACGTCCAGGGCGTGATGGAGCAGTTCGACCTGCCGAAGCTGGAGGGTGCGACGGCCAGCTTCTCGCTGCGGGCTGTTCCGTCCTCGGTGGTGATCGTGGACGAGTCGGCCATCCCGGAGATTTTCAAGCGGACCACGGTGGTTGTCGATATCGACAAGAAGGGCGTCGCCGCCGCCATCAAGGCTGGCCAGGACGTACCGGGTGCCGACCTGTCGATGGGCGGCAAGACGCTGGTACGGAAATAAGAGCTTCCGGGCGGGGCCGCTGGACACGGCCTTTCGCCCCGTACCGCCGCCAGCGGGGCCCGCTTCGGGATGGCGGCAAAGGACGTGGGGCTACTTGCTGGTTTGCGCACGACGGTGAAACGTGGCTCGAACCAGACTCGAACGCCGGAATACGGTGGCGTGACACCCCGGAGAGACGGGGCCCAGAAATAAGGAGAGACGATGCCGGAAACGATCATACTGCGCGGGGCGCACATCCGCTACTGCGATATCAGGCTTGAGGAGGGCGGCGCGTTTTGCCGTTCCCACATGACGGCGGAGTTCACTCAATCCGCCTGCGAGTCGATGGAGTGGCGAGACCCGGGCGACTCGGTCACGAGCGCCAACCTTGAGGGCGCGCTGATGGCCACGCACGTCATCCTGACGCCGGGCGACAGAGCGCTGGCCGCGCACGAGTTGCAGTTCGACTGCCGTCTGGTGGACGGGTTCAAGCTCGCCACGCTTGAGGAGAACGAATCAAAGCGTCGGGAGCTGCGGTTCATCATCACGTCGAGCGCGGAAGGCGCCGGCGCGAAGGTTGAGAACTACATCCGGCGGGTTGGCGACCATCAAGGCCAGTTGCGGATCTCGTACACGAAACAGGAGCAGCTCGACCTGCAGCCCGCTCCGGAGCCGAAGCCTAAACCAGCGAAATCCGGCTGTACGTGGTGCGATGCCACGATCCCGACAGCAGAGAGCGACGATGCGGTCCACGTCAACGGGTTCCGGTGCGCCAAGTGGCCGGAGGATGCCACCGCACAATCCGAGCCATCAAATGAGGAAGGGAAAAGTGTAGTGGACGAGGCTCCGACACTGGCCGCCGAGACCACAGCCGAACGGAAGAAGGCCCGGAAGGCCGAGGACGCCAAGAAGCGGAAGCTTCGCGTCGTCGAGACGCCGGCCGCGACTGCCGCGGTGTTCGGGATATGCCCACAGTGCGGCGAGGGCTACGAGGGCGATCACGATTGCGCGGCGCGGGCCGAGGACGAGTTGGAGGGATCGGAGCCACTGGTCGACGACGATACGCCCTTCGACGGGCCTGAGTTCCCGCAGTGCAACGAGTGCGGAACTACTGACCTGTCCGCGCACGGCGCGCTCTGCCCCAACCGTCCCGGTTGGCCGCAACCCAACGAGCACGGCGTGTACCCGGAAGCTCTGGCCGAAGTCCTGAAGTTCGGCGACCGCAAGCAGGGAGAGGCGTCTATATCGATCCTCCAGATCGCACCGGATGCGTGGATCGGGTGTTTTGGTTACTTGACGAGCGAATCCGGTTCGTTGGCTCCACTGGTGGCCCATGATTTGTTTGGCACCCGAGAAGAGGCGCTGGTCACGGTGGCGGCGTGGGGCGAACGGCGCTGCGCACTCGGGAAGGCGGCGGACAAGAATCCGGCCGAGGCGAAGAAGTTCGCCAACTTGGAGGCTTGGTTCATCCAGGTCGGGCAGGAAAGGTAAGGTAAGTCTTCGCAGATGCCGAACGCCCAGCTATTCCCGGTCCATGCGACGCTGATCCTGCGCGGACCCTGCCCGTCGAAGAAGAACTTGTACCGCCGGTCGAAGGACGGGCGCATGTTCCTGGACGCGGAGGTGAAGGCCCGTCTGGACTCGCTGACGGTACAGGCGCGGGCACAGTGGGGCGGACGGGCACCGGTCGAGCATCCCGATATGGATATCACTTTCTACCTGACGAGCGGGCGGCCGGACCGCGACAACCGGCTGTCGGCAATTCTCGACTGCCTGCAGGATGCCGGAGTGCTGGCCAACGACAACGTGGCCAGGTGCAACGGCTGCATCCTGATCAAGCCCGCCGTGATTGTGTCGGAGCGCAAGGAACGTGTCGAAATCGAGGTGACAGCGTAAATGGAGGCAGCATGCTCATGAACTTCAAGGCGCAATTCGCGCCGTACATCCTCGAAGGCTCCAAGACCCATACGATCCGAGCGAAGCGGAAAATCACGCCGCGCGTGGGGGAGATATGCCACTGCTACACCGGCCTCCGCCAGAAGGGCGCGAAGCTGCTTGGCCGGTGGAAGTGCACCGCCGTGCAGGAAATCGAGATCCGGGCAACGTCAACGGTTCCGTGGTTGGAAGTGTTGATTGACGGGGAGCGCTTGGGTCGTGACGAGGCAGAGTGCTTCCTGCATAGGGACGGGTTCAGGGGAACATCATCGGCCACGAGCGAAGCTGAGCAATTCTGGCGTGCCAATTGCCATTCGACGGCCACCTCATCCACTGGAAGTTCATCATGCCGTTTGATCCAGCCCAACCGAAGGCGGTCAAGAGCATCCCATGAGTACCCCGGTACACGTTTACACCCCGCGCGAGGTTGCCTCCGTCCTTCGGGTGTCCGACGACGCGGTCTTGGACGCCATCAAGCGCGGGGAGCTTCGGGCGTTCCGGGTTGGACGCTACTGGCGGATCAAGGCCGAGGCGCTTGAAGCGTACATGGAGGGCCGAGCCAATGCATGATTGCTCGGCATGCAACGCGGCCTGTTACTGCGACATGGAGGACGCCGAAACGTTGGCCGTGGAGGACTGCTGTCACGCTTGCGAGGAATCCGAAAACTGGGACGACGAGGAAGAGTTTCCGGAGGCGCTACAATGCCCCGCATGAGACCAACCGGCACACAAAACCCGACCGTCCGCGAGACGCCCACGAAAGACTCGTACTCCCTCGTCTACTACAAGCCGGACGGCGGACGCGGAACAAAGACGTTCCACGCCACCAGCAAGCGGGCTGCGCAGCTCCAAGCCAACGCCTTCATCGCGGAGATCAATCGCGAGCGGCAGGAACGGACGAAGTCGCCATCGATGGCGCTCGGCATCTACGCGGAGACGGTGTACCTGCCGTGGAAGCGCGGGCAGTGGAAGGCTTCGACCGCCGTCACCACCGAGCAGCGCATCCGGCAACACATCATCGGCGGGTCGCTGGCAGCCGTGCCGCTGGCCCAGCTGGACCGCACGGCGATCCAAGGATTTCTTGACGCCAAGGCGCTCGAACCGCGCTCCGTGGTCTCGCACCTGCGTTTCGACCTGCGCGCGATTCTGGCGTTGGCCATCTCGGACGGGCTGGTCCAGACCAACCAGGCCGACGTCTGCCGGACTCCCGGAACGTGCGCTGCACCAGACCAGCCGGTCATGACCGCCGACGACGTGCGCCGCGCGCTTTCCGTCCTCGACGTCCGGGAGCGGTGCTTTTACCGGTTGGCCGTCTACGCGGGAATGAGGCCCGGGGAAATCTGCGGGCTCAAGTGGGCCGACATCGACGAGCACGCCCGTACCGCCGTGGTGGACGACCGCTGGTACAACGGCCAGCCGGGTACCGTCAAGACCGGCAAGCCGCGCGTGGTTGCGCTCTCCGACTCCGTCATGACCGACCTGCACGTCTGGCACATGCTGGCGGCGTCGGGATCGGAGTACATCTTCGCAGCGGAGGGAGGGAAAACGCCGGTCAAGTACACCAACCTTTGGCAGCGGGACATCCGCCCGCGGCTCCAGTCGGTGGGCCTTGGATGGGCCGATTTCCGGTGCGCCAGACGCACCAACGCAACCTTGATGGCGGCCGCCGGAGCGGATCCGGTTGTCGCGGCGGCGAACCGTGGGCACGGCGTCAACGTGTCGATCAATGACTACACGAGGCCCGGAGCCGGGCCGAAAGCGGAGGCTGTCGGCCTCCTGGAGGGATATATCACATGAGACGTTTCGCCACACCATTTCCACACCATTTCAGTTTTCCAATTTTGCCTAATCGCCTGTTTGCGGGCGTTTCGCGTCGTCGAGTTCGATCGGCAGCGGCGGATAACCCCAACAGCGTCAACGGAGCGCCAGCCTTCCAAGCTGTTGGTTGCGAGTTCGATCCTCGTCTCCCGCTCCATCCCTTCCTTGGAATCATCAATGGCGCAAGTCAGATTCCGGTTGAACCGGAACTAGACTTCTCTTTGAATTCTTCGAAACCCCGGCAACGAATCACCGGCACGTGCGGGTACTTTGGATATGCCGGATCCGAGAGGCCGCGTGTGCACATGGTGAACAAGGAATTGCGGTCGCTGCGGATCTCCCGCCGATACAGGCATTCATTGCACAATCCGTGGTTTACCAAATCACCCTCGCTCCCTATGTCCGCCCAATCGGCTACCTGAACGACAGCCCATGATATAAGGTAGCCGTAGATCCATGATGCCCCGACTCGCGCTCCTTGCCTTCCCCGTCCTGCTCGCCGCCCAAACCCAGCCAGCCCCGTTCACCGCCACCCAGGCGCAGTCCGGTCGCGCAATCTATTTCGCAAACTGCGCCTCCTGCCACCTGCCAGAACTCTCCGGCCGCAACGAGGCCCCCCAGCTGTCCGGCAACAACTTCCTTTCAGCCTGGGGCGACCGCTCACCCGCCGCGCTCTCCGACCTGATCCAGAAAACCATGCCCCCCGCCAACGCCGGAGGCATCACCCGCGAAGCAGCCTTCGCGATCACCGCATTCCTGCTGGAGGCGAACGGTGCCCAAGCCGGCACGACCGAGTTGAGCGCCGCCGCCGCCGCCCCCATCCGCAGCGTCGCCAACGGAAAGATGCCCGCCGCACTCCGCGAGGCACTCCTCGATCCCCGCACCGACCAAGCCGCCGTGACCCAGATGGCGGTCCGCGCCACCGGTCTCACGGTCACCGGCACCGTCAAGAACTTCCACCCTCTTACAGCCGACCAATTACGGAACCCGCTCCCCGGCGATTGGCCGATGATCCGCCGCAACTACGAAGCTTGGAGCTACAGTCCCCTCTCCGAAGTCACCACCGCGAACGTTAAGGGACTCCGGCTGGCGTGGGTCTGGTCCATGAACGATGGCGGCGCCAACCAACCCACACCACTCGTCCACGATGGCGTCATCTACCTCGCCAACCCCTCCAACACCATCCAAGCGTTGGATGCCAAGACGGGCGAATTGATCTGGGAAAACCGCATCGGTCCCGAATCCCAGCGCGCCTACGGTGCCACCCGCACCATCGCCATGTACGGCGACAAGTTGTTCCACACCGCGACTGACGGCAAACTCCATGCCCTCGACGCCAAAACAGGCAAAATTGTTTGGACCTCGATTATCGCGGGCGAGCGCGGCTACTCCAACACCGCGGGCCCGATGGTCGCCAACGGAAAGGTGATCGCCGGCCTAACCGGGTGCGGATCATTCAAGAGCGAAAAGTGCTTCATCAGCGCCTGGGATACTGAAACCGGCAAACTGGCATGGAAATTCGAGACCATCGCCCGCGACGGCCAGCCCGGTGGCGACAGCTGGGGTGCAATCCCTGAACTCTTCCGTGCGGGCGGCGACACCTGGATCACCGGCAGCTTCGACCCCAACCTGAACACGTTGTACTGGGGCGTCTCGCAGGCCAAGCCCTGGATGCGCGTCAGCCGGGGCGCAAAACCGGGCGACCGCGGACTCTACACCAACTCCACCCTCGCCCTCGACGCCGATACCGGCAAGCTGAAGTGGTATTTCCAGCACGCACCGGGCGAGTCCCTTGATTTGGACGAGGTTTTCGAGCGCGTCCTGGTCGACGTGGACGGCCGTCCGCTGGTTTTCACCATCGGCAAGCCCGGAATCCTGTGGAAGCTGGACCGGAAGACCGGCCAGTATCTGGGACATAAGGAAACGGTTTTCCAGAACGTGTTCTCGTCCATCGACCCCAAGACTGGCGAGCCGACCTACCGCGCCGACATCTTGGAGCAGAAAGTGGGCGAATGGATCCAAGCCTGCCCCAGCACCGAGGGCGGCCACAACTGGCAGGCCATGAGCTACCACCCTGGCACCCAGCAGTTGGTGATCCCGCTGAGCCAAAGCTGCATGGAGATGGCCGGGCGCGCCGTCGAATTGAAGGAAGGCTCGGGCGGAGGCGCGGCCAGCCGCCACTTCCTGGAAATGCCGGGCAAGAACGGCAAGATCGGCAAATTGGCGGCGTACGACGTGCGCACCATGAAGGAGATGTGGTCCGTGGAGCAGCGCGCGCCGTTTCTGACAGCGGTACTTTCGACGGCGGGCGGACTCGCATTCGTGGGCGACCTGGACCGCTACTTCAAGGCCTTCGACGTCAAGACGGGCAAGGAGTTGTGGAGTACCCGCCTCGGAACATCCGTGCAGGGACATCCGGTTTCGTTTTCAGTGGGCGGCAAGCAGTATATCGCGGTGACCACGGGCCTGGGCGGCGGCAGTCCACGCGACGTGCCCAAGGTGATCGCCCCGGAAATCCACCATCCCGGGAATGGAAACGCGCTCTATGTGTTCGAGTTGGGGGAGAAGTAGGGGCTGAACGTCAAGCTTCGGGCGGGACATCAAGCAACCACTTCGCCGTCATTTTCCCCAGCTCGTCGGGAGCTTTTCCCGATAGCCGCCCGGTCCTCTGCGTGATACCGGTCTTAGCGTCCACAAACCACAACGCCACTTCGATCAGCTCCGCCTTCCGCTTCAAGACACCTTCCACGACATGGTCGGCATGGCAGTGGGCGGCGAATTGCCTGAGGTCGCCGGACCAGCGGAGCCACGCGAGTGCGGTATGTGGCGAGACCAAGTCCAGACTCGGTACGTGGCCACCCCGGCCGATAGCGGCATTTGTGGAATCCAGTGCCAGCAGAATTTCCTCCAGCACCTCCTGCGTAAGCTCAAAATGTTCCGGCGGGGAACGAAAGGGGAGCACCAGCCAACACCTGCGGCTCCCGGTCGCCGCCCGCTGCTGACGCCATTCAAAGCCAAGCACATATCCTCCTGTAGCCACGATGCCGATTTCGTCCTCCGAACCTTCGTAAGATTCGTAGCGCGCCAGCTTCTCCCTCAGCCGGATCATCTCCTTGCGAACAAGGGAATCGCTTTGCGGATCGAAATTGGACCGTCCCAGAACTGCCTCGGCAATCTCCTTCTCGGTCGGGGGGTTGTCCCGGTTTGGCCGATGCACGGCGAACGGTCCGGTGGCACCCGGTCCGCCACCCCGAGCCAGCGAATGCTCACCCAGCCACCGCAACAGACGCTGCAACTGTCGGGCACGGGAAAATGTCACACTGGATGCCACTCGCTCAATGCATTCGCGACACATCGCTTCCGTCGGTTCCCCGGAGGTTTCCATTTTGCGCACAACGGCGAGCCCCATGTATAGAGGATGGACCAACTTGGCCCGCAACGGATGAATGTCTGGGATAATCAAAAATTGACCCCCGTCCACCTCCATTCCGACGTGTATGAAGTTACCCACGCGTTGGAGCAGGTTCGTCGGCGCGCCAACCTGAAAGCCACCGAACTACGCCTTCTTACATATGTAGTAGCTGAAACACTGGCGAACCGTGGAAAATACCTAACTCAACGAACCATTGCGGAGGACGTATTCGGGCGCAACCTCGAGTCCTTCGACGGGCACGAGAACTCCATTGTCCGCACGACGGCGAGCAAGCTAAGGAAGGTACTGTTCGACTACTACACCGGACCGGGCCAGTCCGACCCCGTCATGATCGAACTGCCCAGGGGAACCTACGTCCCGACCTTTGTGCCGCGGCCACGGGTCTCCCTCAAAGCCAGGAGCAGTATCCTCCTAGCCAGGCACGAAATCGAGGAACGGACTGTATCGAGTCTCGACTCCGCCATAGGACATCTGGACTCAGTCCTGGCCGAGGATCCATCCCAGTCCCTTGCTCTGGCCCTGAAAGCCGAGGCGTTGGCGACGCAAGCCATCCACGGCGCGCGGCCTCGACCGAAACTGGAAGCGGCCCGCGCACTGGCCTCAAGGGCTCTCGACCAGCCGAATCCCGCGTGGCAGGCATGGCTTTCGAGCGGCTTGGTGAAGCAATCGCTGGACTGGGATTGGACGGCTGCCGGCGCGTCCTATGGCAAGGCCATCGAGAGCGCGGGCGAGGAGGCCGCAACGAACCCGTGGTACGCGGCGTACCTCGGAGGACTCGGGCGCAGCGGCGAAGCGGTTCTGCACCTCCAGCGCGAAGTCGACCGTTTCGGATACGGCAACCGCCGGTGCATGGGCGACCTTTCCATGCTGAAGATTCTTTCCCGTGACTACGTCGGAGCCCAAACCGTGATCGAGACCGCCCTGAAGCTCGCCCCGGACTACTACCAGCACCACCTGCACCACGCAATTCTACTTGAGGCCATGGGTGATCCGGCCGCAGCCCTGCGCGTGTTGGAAAAAACGCCCCTGAAACTCTTAGAGCGCCCTGTGACCTGGGGACTGCAGGGGCTTTTCTCCGGGCTCACCGGGGACCGCGATGTCGCCCGACGCCGGGAAACTTGGCTTCAAGTGGTTGCAAAGACGGGCAAATACGTTCCGCATACCCAGATCGCTGCCTGCCAGATCGGTACCGGGGAGCACGACGAGGCGGTCCGCAGTTTGGAAACCGCAGCAGACGACCGTGATCCGCTCACAGTTTGGTTCTACGCCTACCCAATGACCCGCCATCTCCAGGGCCACCCCGGATTCCAGAAGCTCATCGACCGCATCGGCATCCGCCGCTACTAGAGGACGTTTCCCCAAACACCACAGCTCCCCCACAAAGGACGTATTGGCTGTAAAGGTCCCTGCGTGTTTGGCCATGCCGCACGCTAACGCCCCCGGCGAACACCGGGCAGATACCGGCCCGTCCGCCGACGGTATTCCGAATAGGCTCCCGCCAGCGGCCCCTCCACAAAACCAAGCTCCTCCTCCCGCGCATAGCTCTCATACACGGTAGCCATCACCACCGCGGTCGCCAGCAATTCCCACGACCCCGTCGCCAGCCAGCCCGCAATCCAAGCCAAATTGTAGGCCGCATAGAACGGGTGCCGGACATGCCGGTAGGGCCCCTCCGTCACCACCTGCTCCGACACACACCCCTGCCCGCAGGCGGCCAGCCGCCCCTTCGTCACGCTGACCGCCCACCAGAAAAGGCCTGCGCTTGCCAGATAAAAGGGAATAGCCACCCACGGCAGGTAGTTGCAAGGCCCGGCCAGGAGCGTCAACTGCCACACGGCGCAGCCGACCCCCAGGATTGCGGTCGCAACCAGCGCCGGAGTCGGCACCGCGACACGCCGGAAATGCCGCGTCATGCCCCAGACAAAACCGAGGTAGCAGAACCACGCAAGGACGAGTATCGCGGTATGTATGGACCTTCCCCCTTTGCCTGCGGCGTATAGACCTGCCGGATTCCCTCGAACGCGCACAGCCACATCTCGTGGCCGAAATCGGTGGCCACGCTGCGGTACTTCCGGAACGTGACGCCGCGCCGTTTGGCGTTCCACTCGTTGAGCCGCGCAGGGCCATCGGGGCAAATACAGAAGACGGTATCAATCCCCGCAGCGGCTGCAACCTCGCAAAGCTTGTCGCCCAGACCGAATGATACCTTGCGCCCATGTGCGCAGGATGGATCCACTGCCATTCTCGAAATTTCCGCATATGGCGAAACGGAAAGCGCGAGATGTTGCAGATAGTCGCAGGCAAGCAGGCTGACGTTTGCCGATTTCTCCAGCGGCAGCTTCACGGGACAGCTCGGAAACGAGATGGTCAGCCGACCGCCGCCCACCACCCGCCCGTCCCCGTCATGCGTGGCGAGCACGATCCGGCTCGCAAGGTCGTACTCGTCCAGGCCGCCAAAATCCTCCGGCAACCATTCGTAAGCCCCGCGGAAGACGCGACGCCGCAGCTCGACGTAGCGGGAAAGGGCTAGTGGGTCTGTTGTTTCAAGGAATTCGAAGTTGGCTTCGTTTTTCATGTCCGCCAAAGCGGACATCGCAAACGTTTTTGTTCAGGGAAATTTCGGACGTGGGCAATTTGATCCGACCGTGGATCACGTGCGTCCCGGAACATCCGGTAACTGGCGGGAAGCGCGGCAACGGTGGCACACTTCGTTGCATGCACAAACTGTTACTGCGTTCGGCCCTTGGCATCATCGCCGCCGCTCCCTTGCTTTCGGCAGCGCCCGTGGTCACGGGAGTGGTGAACGGCGCGTCCTACGGCACAAGACTCGCCCCGGGTACATGGGCCGCAATCTTCGGCACATCGCTGGCCGATACAACGGCGACAGCCTCCTCGGTCCCGCTAGGCACATCGCTCGGAGGCGTGACGGTCTCCATTGGAGGCATCGCCGCGCCCATGTACTACGTTTCTCCCACGCAGATCAACGTCGTGATTCCCTTCGAGAGCCCCAACTCCGGAACGACTGTGCCGGTATTGGTGACCACCGCATCGGGCACCAGTGACGCATTCAATATCGTGCTCTGGCAGGATGCGCCGGCGCTCTTTACCCGGGACGGCTCGGGAACCGGTCCGGCCTTGGCATTCGACGCCAACTTCAAACCCGTCACGGCCATCGGAAGCACGCCGATTGTGCTGTACGCGACAGGGCTCGGTGCTACCAATCCGGCAGGCTCCTCCAGTTCGGGCGGCGTTTCGGTGCCGCCCTTCAACACCATCAAGGACCCCTTGACCGTGACCGTTGGCGGCGCTCCCGCCACGGTGGGTTTTGCGGGACTCGCCCCCGGCTTTCCCGGCATCTACCAACTCAACGTCACGCCAACCGCGCAGTCAAGCGCCTTTGTTTTTCTCAACCAGAACACCTGCACCTCGACGGCGAGCGGTTTCACTTGCGTCGGTGGACAGGGAATCACAAACAGCAACACCACGACGATTGGAGCGGGCAGCAACGTCACCAACCTGAAAGGCACAATCGACGGGATCTATCCGGCCACCGGACCCAACATCGCCGCCGAGGGTGCCAACCCCACCGGACCGGGCAGTTCGCTCGGAGTTTCCGTTGCGTTCCTGGGGGCCAACTTCACCCTCGACTTCGACGTTGTCCAGAACGCCAAGCCGTTTTCCATTAGCGCAAGTATCCCCGGGGTCAACACTGCGGTCATCTCCATAGACCCGGTGCACGGCACTTGGCAGGGAACTGTTCCCTCGCCGACCGCTGCCTCGCGCCGGGGAGATTTTTCCGGCTTGCTTCCGACCACGGTTTTGGATTTTCTCACCTGTAACGCTCAGGGCCAGAATTGCTTTGCGCTGCCCGGTAACATCCTGCCCTTGAGCCGGCAGGACAACGTCTTGTTGAAAGCGTTGGAAACTGTCCCGCTGCCTACGTCAAGCCCCATCGGCATCAACGGCACGGCAGCGGTTTCGGGCACGCTGACCGGCAACCACTTCCATTGGGAGCCTTCCGTCGGATTTGGCGGATTTACCACCATCGCTTATAACGGACCCTCCCCGTCGATTCGCTCGGTAACATTCACGCTCCAAGTGGACGGGCTGATCGTCGGGACCACCACGGGGACGTACCGGGCCTATTGAGGCACCGCATTCGACTGGAGGCCTGGGAAACTTCATGAACAACTTTTGCCACTAGTTGCGCTTCGGGGAATGACAGGTACCACGGAGAGACCGGGTGCCTCAAGTTAGGACCAAATAGGAGAAGAAACTATGCACGATCTGATCGAAGGAATTTTCAGCTTCTTGAAAGTGGCCGCCATCTGCGGCACGGCGTTCGGCGTTCTGTTCGTGGTGCTGCTGGCACTTCCCGGCAGTAGACTCAGGGACTTTTGCGTGGAGGTGATGAAGCGCTTCGGCGCGACCGGTGCGGCGGCGGTCTATTTCATCAGCCCGATCGACTTGATCCCGGACTTCATCCCGGTCCTGGGCCAACTCGACGACCTTGCAGTGCTCGCCCTGGCCGCCTATTACTGGTTCACGCTTTTCAAGGCGGATGCGCGACGGCAAATCGGCTGACCAATTTTCACCCAAGGTTGCGCTTGTGGGATGACAGGCACGGCGGAGAATTTTACCCGACAGGCGACCGGAGTCCAAGACACGGATTCGAGAAAGAGGAGAAAAAAACGATGACACCATTCAAAGCGACACTGGCAACGCACAGGAAAGATTCAAAGGAGACCAGAAACATGACGAAGACACTGTTCATTGGGGTGATGGCGATGCTGGCCGTTATTCCCGCAACATCCTTGGC
>CAITMP010000857.1 GCA_903893525.1 uncultured Acidobacteriia bacterium
CGGCGCACAATCGAGTACGGTCTGTCGCGGGCGGCCAAGTACCAACCGATGATCTCGAAGATCTTGGCGGAGGAAGGTGTGCCGCAGGAATTGATCCATTTGGCACAGGCGGAATCCGGATTCATGCCACGCGCTGTCAGTCGCGCCGCAGCCCAAGGCATGTGGCAGTTTGTGAAATTCCGCGGCAACGAATACGGACTCACGCAAACCCCCAGTTCCGATCTCCGCTTCGATCCCGAGAAATCCACGCGTGCAGCCGCGCGGCACCTTCACGACCTCTACAACGAATTCCATGACTGGTACTTGGCGATTGCTGCTTACAACTGCGGCCCCGGCAACGTCGAGCGTGCGGTTGAACGTACCGGTTTCGCAGATTACTGGGAACTGCGCGCCCGCGGTGCCCTGCCGGCGGAAACCACGAACTACGTTCCGATCATTTTGGCCATGACCATTATGGCCAAGAACGCGCCGGAATATGGCTTGGAGATCCACCCCGAGGCCCCAGTCGAGTACGACACAATCAGAACCGCCGCCCCCACCAATCTGGCTTTGATAGGCGACTTGACAGACGCCAGCATCCCTGAATTACAGCAACTGAATCCCGCCCTTTTAAGGAATGTCGCCCCAGGGGATTTCGACGTCCGCGTACCCAAGGGTATGGGCTCAATGGTTGCTGCGAGTTTGGATGTGGTTCCACGGGAAAGCTTGGCGACTGCCCGGATGCATACGGTGGAATCCGGAGAAACCCTCGCTCTGATCGCGAAACGGTTTAATGCCACTCCCAAGGTAATTTTGACCGCAAACAACATCGAAGGCCCGGAACCCGCTCCAGGAGCCAGACTCATCATTCCCGGTGCCTATAAAGAAGCGGTCGTTGCCAAGGCCCAACCACGAAAGGGCGTCAGCACAGCCAAAAACACCGTCGCTCGCAGAACCCCGGCCAAGGCGGTATCCAAGACCATTGCCAAAGGTCCCAGCACAGCTTCGTCAAAGTCACCGGCGTCCAAAGCCCCCTCCAAATCGGCGGCCAAACCTCTCGCCCCCAAGTCATCCGGCACGTTGGCCCGCAAATAATCCACGAGACTTGCAGCCAAATTCAAGCTGTGATATGGTCTCCCTATGTTTGGATCCAGCGTCGTGGAAGTCGCATTGGGATTGGTTTTTGTCTACCTTTTCCTCAGCTTGGTGTGCACAGCGGTCAACGAAGCAATCGCACAGTTCTTCAATCAGCGCGGTAAAAATCTTCTCGAAGCCGTCAAGAATCTACTCAACGACCACGGTTTCAGTGACCTCGCACGGGACGTCTACGACCATGGCTTGGTAGGGGCGATCTCCCGAAATGCGGCCAATCCGGATAAAGCCAACGGATTGCCATCCTACATGTCGGCCCACGTCTTCGCAACCTCCTTGGTGGATGCGCTGGCCGCCCGACACCCCCAAGTCCGGGACGCCGAGGATGCGATGTCCGCCGGACGCCAATTGTTGGCCGCGCACCCGGATCCCTTGGGTGAACTGCAGGGCATCGTCAAGCAATTGCCCGGCGGACACACAAGGGACTCCCTGTTTGCGCTTCTCGACAAAACCAGGCGCCAGAGTGTGATTGCTGGCACGGCGGCTCAGGAGCAAATCCAAAACTTCCAAAACAATATCGAGACTTGGTTCAACGAGGCCATGGACCGCGCTGGCGGATGGTACAAGCGCTGGACCCAAAAAGTGCTGTTCGCTGTCGCAGCAACGCTTGTGATCGCTGGCAACGCGGATACCCTGATGATGGCAAAACGTTTCTTCCGGGACGGAAGCCTGCGGGCCGCCGTAATCCAAGCGGCCGAGAAAAGCGTTGCCAATGCCCAACAAGCCGGAGCCCAGAAGCATCTGCTGGACCAGGCAAACAGCCTGGATCTGCCCTTGGGGTGGAATGCCGCCGACAAATCCTCCCTCAACGCCGTGCCGGCCCTCGACGACCCATTGGGAATTGCTGGAAAAATCTTCGGTCTTTTTCTAACCATCGGGGCGGTTTCGTTAGGCGCGCCGTTTTGGTTCGACACCTTGGGCAAGATTGTAAACCTCAGAAGCTCCGGCGCACCCCCGGTCCCGGACAAGGCCAAAGCCCCTTAGCCGGCCTAGTCACCGCCAGCGCCCTTCAAGATCCGGATGCTCCCGTTACTGGTGGACAGGTCGACCAGCGGGCCGCCCGACCCGATCATCCCGGACAGGTGGTTGCGGTGCCGGTC
>CAITMP010000858.1 GCA_903893525.1 uncultured Acidobacteriia bacterium
CCGCTCGTCCTGCACCACCGGCTCCGGCCCCAGCACGTGCTGCGGCTCCCGCTCCCCCGGCCCCCGCGCCCCGCTATCCCGATGCCGCAACCCGCGCGCGCATCGACGAATTGATCGGTCGCATCCAGGACGCATATTTCGACTACGACCGGCACACCCTCCGCGACGACGCAGTGAAGACTCTAACGGCGGACGCCAAGGAGCTGGCCAACATCATGAACCAGTACCCTGACTACAAGCTGCGCGTGGAAGGTTACTGCGACGAGCGGGGTTCCTCCGAGTACAACCAAGCCTTGGGTGAGGCCCGTGCCAAGGCGGCCAAGGATTATTTGGTTTCCGTTGGCGTGTCCGGTACCCAGCTCTCAACAATCAGTTTCGGCAAGGAACAGCAGAGTTGCGCCGAGCATGACGAGGCTTGCTGGTCCAAGAATCGCCGCGTCCACATCGTCGCAATGAAGTAGGTCCAAGAAAAGGCGGCGTCGGCGCCAGCCATTCCACCCCATGCGGGAAACTGGAGATTGGACGCCTACGCCGCCTTCCGTGTGCGCGAGTACCGCCCGCTGCTTGCGGGCAACTTCCTATCAGCCTTTGGTCTCCAGATGGTCGCCGTGGCGGTCAGCTGGGACCTTTACGTTCAGACTAAATCGGCGGTCGTCCTTGGCAACGTCGGTTTCGTCCAAGTAGCACCCTTCCTCTTCTTCGCGCTGTTCGCCGGGCAACTGGCCGACCGCATCAATCGCCGCACCATCCTCCTCGTCTGCCAAGTTTTGTACGTCTTTGTCTCGATCTTGTTGACCTTCGCGCAGCACTCGGTTCCGATGGTCTACGGGTGTCTGCTCCTCACCGCCACGGCCCGCGCGTTCCAGTGGCCGGCACGGGGAGCTGTTCTCGGGCAGGTTGTTCCCCCCGAACTTCTGGGCAACGCGGTGACTTGGAATAGCAGCGCTATGGAAATCGCGAATATGTCCGGTCCCGCTGCTGCGGGATTGCTGGTGGCTGCGGCGGGTAGCCGGACGGTATACGCGGTCCAGCTCATACTTTCGATCCTGACTTTCCTCTGTTTTCTCTCCCTTCCCGGCAACTTGGTCCCCCCGCCGCGCCGTGCCGACCGCAAGACGGAATCGCTACTCGAGGGGCTCCGATTTGTGCGGGACAACAAGCTCATCCTGTCAGCAGTCACTTTGGATCTTTTTGCGGTGTTGTTCGGCGGTGCAGTGGCTCTGCTGCCGATTTTTTCGGCAGAGATCCTGTTTGCCGGGCCGCAGGTGCTGGGGTGGTTGCGCGCGGCTCCCTCCGCGGGAGCGGTGGTGATGGCCATCCTCCAAGCACATTCCCGGCGGATTGAGTGCGCCGGGTGGGTCCTGTTGTCCACGGTAGCTGGTTTCGGCCTGGCCACAATCGGATTTGCCTTTTCCCGAAGCACCTGGTTGAGCTTTCTGCTGCTGGCCCTGATCGGAGCCTTCGACAATGTCAGCGTGGTGCTGCGCCAATCACTCCTGCAGGCCAGAACACCCGACCACGTGAGGGGTCGGGTGTTCGCCGTGTCCAGCATCTTTATCAGTTGTTCGAACCAGTTGGGTGCGGTGGAGTCGGGCTGGGCTGCGGAATTGTTCGGAGGTGGGGCAGCTGGAGCTGTGGGGAGTGTCTGGACGGGCGGCGCAGCGACTGTCTTAGTGGTGGTCGCGACCGCCGTGTTTTCCCCCGTTCTCCGCAATTGGAAATCCAGTGATCCGCTTTAGACGTCAGTCATGCCACACGCTTGACGTTGTCTCGACCGCCGCACTCCAAACACGCCCAGCAACCCTGAAATCCCCAACAGGATGCTTCCCGGTTCCGGTGTAGGACTCAGTTGGAATCCGTTGATTTCGAAATTGTCCAGCACATTGGTACCGTCCCTGGCTGTGTAGGAAACGGCAATCGTTCCGGTGCTGCCTGTGTTGACCGTGAAATCGATCACGTTTTGGTTCAGGATGAACGTGGAGGCTGCGGTTTCCGGGTTGGTAGTGATGGATTGGAGTGGGCTGCCGCCAGTGCCACCCGTTGCAGTGACCGTACCAAAACGACCGTCGGAAAAGACGTCGCCCTAGGCGTAAATGGTCAGTCGGTAGTATCTGTTCGCGTCCAAGTTGCCGATTGTAAAAGTCTTGGCATCAGCGCTGGAGGTCCTGTCAAAAATGCAGGACGCCATCAGTTTGGCGAAGTCTGTTCCCGCGAAGTCGGTAGCGCCGACGTGGAAACTGTCCTGGGTCAGTGTAGGGGCTAGAGCAAGAACTGTTGCTTTCTTCATGTTCGATCCTTCGCATTCGTAAACAGTATCCGCAGTCGAATCGCCCCACCCGCGCCAAAATATATTCAGCGAAACTTCAGCCCGGACGGCTAAAATCCTGGTGGCTACACGAAAGGAACTAACCTAAGAATCATGAAGGCTCTTCTAGTACTCGCGGTTGCGACCGCCGCTCTCGCGGCACCGCCCGCCTACAAAGTTACAGGCAAGATCAAGATCGGCGGAGGCACCCGCTGGGACTACCTGTATGTCGATAGCGCC